>DASXTN010000029.1:0-8203 GCA_036505435.1 Thermoanaerobaculia bacterium
CCCGCGCCGCGCCGCTCGACCCACATCGGGATCGGGAGCACGATCAGGATCGCCAGGATCGGCACGAGAACGCGCAGCACGACGACGAGCCAGTCCGTCGCCGTCACAACGCTCCCGTCGAGACGAATAGGCCCTTCTTCATCAGTCCGCCGCCGGCGAGCTCCTCCTCGGTGACGTCTCCGTATCCTTCGACCTCCCGCCGGATGAGGGCGCGGATGTCGGACGGTGCCCAGTTGCGGTCACCCCATCCGAGCCGGATCGCCAGCATCAACAGAAGTTCCCAGTGCGCGCGCGCGGGAGGCGGCGGTAGGAAGGCACGCTCGAACCTCTGCACGCGTCCCTGAACGTTGGTGAACGATCCCTCCTTCTCTGCGAGGGACGAGGCGGGCAGGACGACGTCCGCAGCTCGCGTGAGCGCATTCGCCGTGCGCCCGGCGACGGCGACGAATCGTGCCTGGCGCAACCGTGCGACTTTTTCGGGATCCTCAGCGGCTGCAGCGAAGGCCTCGTCGGCGACGAAGACGACCTGCGGGGTCCACCGCCCATCCAGGACGTCCTCGAGCCCGTGCCCTCCGGCGCGTGGGGCGAGGCCCATGTCGCGCGCGCCCGCATAGTTCGCGCCGAAATGGTCGCCTTCGATCCATTCCGTCTTCGACTTCATGCGGCGCACCCGGGACCTGTCGACAGTAACGTCGACGTTCCCGCATCCCAGGTGGTCCGCGAGCTTGCGCAACAGAAAGTTCTCCTCGTTCGAAAGCTGCGCGGAGCCGAGGAAGAAGAGCGCCGACGGTCCATCTTCCTCGATGGTCTTCCGGATCTCCGAAGCGATCCGCTCGATGGCCGCCGGAACGTTCGTGTCGCGGACCTCCGCGCCCTCCCGCATCGCCACCTTCCCGACATCCCGCACGTTCAGGCTCTCTGACCGAAACCGTCCGTAATCGCAGAGCCAGTAGTCGTTGACCTGCGGATTCAGACGGGGAAGAAAGCGATAGACGACGCCGTCTCGCGATTCGATCGAGATGTTGCAGCCGATGTTGCAGCCCGGGCATACCGAGGGCGTCTTCTTCAGGTCCCAGACGCGGCGCCGAAAACGGAACTCCTTCGTCGTCAGGGCGCCCACGGGACAGACGTCTGCCGCGCAGGCCGACCAGTCGTTCGCGAGCGGCTTACCATCGTGCGTCCAGACGAGCGTCCGTCCGCCCCGGTCGAGGAACGTGAGCTCGCCGGTGCCCGCGATCTCCTGGCAGAAGCGGATGCACCGCGTGCACTGGATGCACCGCGTCATGTCGGCGACGACATGCGGGCCGATCATCGTGCGGTCGTATCCGGCGTACTGACGCTTGCGCTCGTCGTACCTCGATCTCTGGTCTCCGTAGCCGAAGGCGTTGTCCTGCAGCTTGCACTCGCCCGCCTGATCGCAAATCGGGCAGTCGAGCGGGTGGTTGATGAGCAAGAACTCCATGTTCGCCGCGCGCGACCGTCGGACTTTTTCGGTCGTCGTCTTGACCACGAGCATGTCCTTCAACGGCGTCGTGCACGCCGCCTGAATCTTCGGCATTCCCTCGATCTCGACGAGGCACATCCGGCACTGCCCGACGACCGAGAGCCGTGGGTGGAAGCAGAAGTGCGGGATCTCGATGCCGGCGAGCTTCGCAGCCTCGATCAGGTTGATGCCCGGCGGCACTTCCACCGGTTTGCCGTCGAAGATGACGGTCAGCGTTTTCTTTTCGGAAGAAGGAGGAGCCGGGGGCGGCGGAGCGGGGGCGCTCACGCCGTCGTCTCCACGACCGCGCGAGGCCCGACGAGGCACTGCTTGTGCTCGACGTGGTGCCGGTATTCGTCTCGGAACTTGCCGATCGAGGAGAGGACGGGCGCGATCGCCGCGTCGGCGAAAACGCAGATCGTCATACCGTTCGCCATCTGGTTCGAGATCTTCTCGAGAAGGTCGATGTCCTCGGCGCGCCCCTCGCCCTCTTCGATCCGGTCGAGCACCCGATGTAGCCACGGAGTTCCCTCTCGACACGGCGTGCATTGGCCACACGACTCGTGCGAGAAAAACTTCGCGAGGTTCCGGGCGGCGTCGACGATGCAAGTGTCCTCGTTCATGACGATGATCGCGGCCGAGCCGAGCATGGACTTCTTCGCGATGAGCCCGTCGAAGTCGAGAGGACAATCCTCGATCTCCTCCGCTGTCAGCATGGGCGCCGACGCGCCGCCCGGAATGACCGCCTTCACCTTCCGCCCGTCCTTCATGCCGCGGCCGTAGTCGTCGCCGAAGAGAAAGTCTTTCATTGGGAGACCCATCGGAGCCTCGTACACACCGGGCCGGTTGACGTGGCCCGAGAGGCAATACAGCTTCGGGCCGGTGTTCTTCTCATTGCGGCCGATCTTCGCGAACCAGTCGGCACCCCTCTTCATCACGTGCGTGACGCAGCAGAGCGTCTCGACGTTGTTCACGATCGTGGGCGCGCCGAAGACGCCGACCACGGCGGGGAAGGGAGGTTTGATGCGGGGCTGGCCACGTTTTCCCTCGAGGCTCTCGATCAGCCCCGTCTCCTCGCCGCAAATGTAAGCGCCTGCCCCACGGTGCACCGTGATGTCGTGAGAAAACCCGGATCCCAGGATGTTCTCCCCGAGGAATCCCTCCTGATAAGCCTCGTCGATCGCTCGCTGGATCACCCGCGCCGCATGGAAGAACTCACCCCGGATGTACACGTACGAGTTGCGGCACTTCACAGCGTAGGCGGAGATGATCTGGCCTTCGATCATCTGGTGCGGGTCGTCCTCCATCAGCAGTCGGTCCTTGAACGTTCCCGGTTCCGACTCGTCCGCGTTGCAGAGGAGGTAGACGGGCTTGCCCTTCGTGTCTTTCGGGACGAAGCTCCACTTGACGCCGGTCGGGAACCCGGCGCCACCGCGGCCGCGCAGGCCGGACTTCTTGACTTCCTCCGTGACCGCCTCCGGCGTCCACCCGCCGGTCAGGACCTTGCGCAGCGCCTCGTAGCCGCCGTCGGCGACGTACGTGTCGATCGCCTGGGAGCGATCCCGGCCGACTCGGGCGAGGAGGACCGGCTCGAATTTCATGGCAGGCGCTTCAGCAGCGCATCGAGCTTCGCCGCGTCCATGGGCTCGTGGTAGCCGTCGTTCACCATCATCGAGGGAGCGCGGTCGCAGCCGGCGATGCACTCGACCTCGACCATCGTGAACTTGCCGTCCGGCGTCGTCCCCCCGAGATCGATCCCGAGCCGTTTCCTGCAGTGGTCCACGAGCTGCCCGGCTCCCGCCAGGTGACAGGAGATCGAGGTGCAGAACTGGAGGAGGTGCCGCCCGACCGGCTCCAGGTTGTACATCGTGTAGAACGTGAGAACGCCGGTCACGTGAGCCGGAGGGAGCTCGAGAATCCGCGCGACCTCCTCAGCCGCCTCCTTCGAGATCCAGCCCCAGGTCTCCTGCGCAACCCACAGCACCGGAAGGAGCGCCGCCTGCTTCGTCGGATAGCGGGGGAGGATTTTTTCGATCCGCTCGAGCGCCTCGGGCGGGAACTCCATCCTTCTTCCCGCCGAAGTGACGGCGTAACGCAGGCTCGTCACCAGTCGAACGCCTTCTTCTTCCAGAGATAGGCGTAGCCAACCGCGAGGACGGCGAGGAAGACGACCATCTCCACGAAGAGCGGCATGCCGCCGGCCCGGAAGACGAGCGCCCACGGATAGAGGAAGGCGATCTCGACGTCGAACAGGATGAAGACCATCGCGATCAGAAAGAACTGGATCGACATCCGCTTGCGCGACGCATCGACGAGCGGCATTCCGCTTTCGTACGTGTCGAGCTTGCGTCGCGTCCGAAGGCGGGGGCCGAGCACGGCCGATAGGAAGATCATCACCCCGGCGACTCCGATCGCGAAGAGCATCAGGATGAGGATCGGAAGATAGCTTTCGGCCATCTGCACCTCGCGCCCGTTCGGGTGTCACGCGGCGCGTTCGAGGAGCGTCCGCGCGCGGGTTGTGAACTTTTTCACAAGCGTGCTGGGCGAGTCAACGAAGGCACGTTACGATCTGCGCGTGGGGGTGGACTTCCGTCCGGTCGCCGTGGTCCCTGCCTATCAAGCGGCGGGAATCGTGGGCGGGGTCGTCCGGGGTCTGCTTCGATACGTTGCGTGCGTGCTCGTCGTGGACGACGGGTCGACCGATGTGACCGGCGACGAGGCGCGCCGCGCAGGCGCCGACGTCTTGCGGCTGCCAGAGAACGGCGGAAAGGGATGCGCGATCCGCGCCGGGCTGGCGCGCGTTCTCCAAACCGACAGCACGCACGTCGCCTTCGTCGACGCCGACGGCCAGCACGACCCCGACGATCTCCCGGCCTTGCTCGACGCCGCTCGGAAGGGCGACGACTTCGTGATCGGCTCACGAATGAACGGCCAGGACGGGATTCCCGCCGTGCGCTATCGAACGAACGAGATCGGCAGCCGCATCCTGACCCGCATGACTGGGCATGAAGTCGAGGACGGCCAATCGGGTTATCGCGTGATCGCCGCGCCGATTCTGAGGCGGTTATCGCTTTCATCGCGCGGCTATCTCATCGAAACCGAGATCCTGCTGAAAGCCGCGCCGCACGTTCGCCGACTCCGCCACGTTCCGGTCCGCGCGATCTACGCTTCGGGGCCGTCGCACTACCGGCCGTTCCGCGACACGTGGATCATTTCGTGGGGCGCGGTGTACTACAAGGTCTTCGAGGTGGATTGAGGTTCGCGGCTCTCGGCGGATCGGTGACCGCTCACAGCTGATAGCTACAATTCGCGTTTCGTGCCGGATCCCCAGATCACCCTCCTCCGCACGCCCGGCCCAGCACCCCGGGTGCTCACGCTCGACGTGGAAGACTGGTTCCACGTCTGCGGCGAGGACTACTACTCCGACTGGCGTCGCTGGGACTCGTTTCCTTCCCGGATCGAAACGACGTTCCGCCGTGTGCTCGATCTACTCGAGGGGGGCGGACACCGCGCGACGGTTTTCTTCCTGGGCTGGGTCGCTCGGCGGCGGCCGCACCTCGTGCGGGAGGCGGTCGCCCGCGGCCACGAGCCCGCCGTTCACGGGGACCGTCATCGGCGCGCCGATGAGATGACCCCGGAGGAATTTCGGAGTGATCTCCTTCGGGCGCGAGACTCGATCGAAGAGGCCGCCGGGGTTCGGTGCTCCGCGCATCGCGCCGCCGAGTGGTCGATCCGCCATCCGAGCGATCCGGCGCTGACGATCGTCGCGGAGGAAGGATTCCGATGCGACGCGTCGGCGACGGCCGTTCCACCGCTCGGCCGCGCCGACAATCCGCTCGGGCCGTACCGTATCGCGCGGAAGGGCGTGGAAATCGTGGAGGTCCCGCCGCTCACAGGAAGGGGGTTCGGCCGACGCCTTCCGGTCGGAGGAGGTTGGCCCTTCCGCATGCTGTCGGAGAAGAGGATCGCTGCGGCCGAGCATGCTTACCGGGAGCGCGGCTTTCCGGCCGTGTTCACGTTTCACCCGTGGGAGTTCGATACCGACCATCCGGGAATGGAGGGTCTTCCACCGCTGCTGCGAGCGGTTCACTTCGCAAGACTCCGAAGTCTGCCCGAGCGGTTCGAGCGATGGCTCGCCCGCGACCGATGTGTCGCGCTGGAGGACGTCCTCCCCACGCTTCGAGCGGCATGAGCGGGCCCGGATTCCTCTTTTCTGGGCAGCTCGCCGAAGCCGTCGGGATGGGACGCGACTTCTGGGAAGCCGATCCGGATGCACGAAGCCTCTTCGCGTCGACTTCGCAGCGGTGCGGACGCGACCTCGAGAAGATCCTCTTCAAGGGCCCCGAGGACGCACTGCACGAAAACCTGGCCGCCCAGGCAGGCGTGTATCTCGTTTCCACGCTCGCCGGGCGCGCGCTCGAGCGCGAAGGCATCCGGCCCGGAGGGACGGCCGGTTACAGCCTGGGAAACTACGCGGCGATGGTGGCGGCGCGAGCGATCTCCTACGAAGAAGCGCTCGAAGTGCTCATTGCGGTCTGGCGGGAGACCGAGCGGCTCGGCGTCCGAGGATCGATGGGAGCAGTTGTCGGAGCGCGTCGCGAGATCGTCGAGACGGTTTGCGCAGAGCTCCAGGACCACGGTGCTCCCGTGTGGATCGGCAACGTCAACGCCTCCACACAGTTCGTTCTGACGGGTCGATCCGAGGCGGTCGAAGAAGCTCTGCGCCTCCTCGCGCCGAGGTCGCTTACCGTGCTTCGGCTTTCGATGACCTGGCCGATTCACAGCCCTCTCATGACCCCCGTTGCCGATGCGGTGGCGCCGGTTGTCCGAGCATGCCGCTCGATCCGCGATCCCGCGATCCCGTACTACGGTCCCGATGGTCGCCGCGCCGAGACCGGCGAGCGGGTGCGGGAACTTCTCGGGACCGAGTTCGTCCATCCCACGCTCTGGAACGAAACTTACGAAGCGATGATCGGCGACGGCATCCGCTCGTTTGTGGAGGTCGGGCCGGGGGACATGCTGTCGAAGGTGTCCCGATGGATCGACCGAACGACGACGTGCCGGCCGGCTGGATCGCTTGCGTCGATTCGCGCGGCGGCGGATAGTCTGCGCCGCTCATGAAGACGGCGCTGGTCACGGGCGGCTCCCGCGGGATCGGTCGGGCGATCGCGCTCGAACTCGCCTCCACCGGCCATCGGATCGTGCTCTCCTACCGCCAGGATGCAGACCGCGCCAAGACGACTGCCGACGAGATCCGGGCGACGGGGGGAGAGGCGGCGGCGATCGCGGCGGACGTGACCAAGCCCGCCGAGGTGCGCGCCCTCGCCGACCGTGTGTCATCCGAGTTCGGCGGCGCCGACATTCTCGTGAACAATGCCGGCGTCATCAAGGACGTGCTGTTCCCCTTCATGAAAGAGGAGGACTGGGACTTCGTCCTCGACACCGATCTAAAAGGGGCCTTTCGTGTCACAAAAGGTGTCGTGCGCGGGATGCTCCACAAAGGATGGGGCCGGATCATCAACGTCGTGTCGGTCTCGGGAATCTCGGGGCACGTCGGACAGACGAATTACTCGGCGGCGAAGGGCGGGCTGATCGCCTTTACCAAGGCGCTCTCGCTTGAGCTCGCGACGCGCGGAATCACGGTGAACGCGGTCGCTCCGGGCCTGGTGTCGACGGAGATCATCGCGCACCTGAAAGACGACGCGCGGCAGGAGTTCCTTCGCCGGATCCCGATGGCGAGGTTCGGCACGCCGGAAGAGATCGCCGCGGTCGTCGGATTTCTCGTGTCGGATCGCGCGTCTTACGTGACCGGTCAGGTGTGGCGGGTCGATGGGGGGATGGCATAGGTCGGTTCAAAGCCCCAAGTCCCAGGTCTCAAGTCCAAAGTAGCCCGAGAACGCGCGGAGGATGAGAGGCCGCCGAACTATAATTTTCCCGAGGAGATTCAATGGGAAACGAAAATCTGGCGCCTCGGGTCAAGGATCTGATCGTGCGGCGCCTGAAGCTCGACATCGAGCCGTCTTCGATCCAGGACGATGCGCCGCTTTTCGGCGAGGGGCTCGGCCTCGACTCGATCGATGCTCTGGAGCTCGTGCTCGGCCTCGAACAGGAGTTCGGCATCAAGGTCGAAGACGAAGAGGTGGGCGTCAAAGCGTTCGCCTCGGTGAATGCTCTCGTGGACTTTATCGAGCAGAAAAAGATCGCCTGATGGTCTCGGCTCATGGTCTCCCTCACGCCTATCCGTTTCGTTTTGTCGACAAGATCGTGCGGCCGGCGGGCGCGAACTTCACCGAGGGCAGCATCTCGACGCGGGTCACGGCGGGAGCCCGCGCGACGACCAACGGGCACTGGTCGAGTCCAACGCTCCTCGCGGAGGCGGTCGCTCAGGCCGCGCTGCTCCTCGAAGGCGGTGACCCGGACATCGGTCGACGCGGCTTTCTCGCGGGCATCGACGACTTCGAGATCCATCGTCTGCCGGAAGCGGCGGAGAGCTTGACGATCCAGGTGCGCCTCACGGCTCGCTTCGGGGCCGTCGTCAAATTCTATGGGGAAGTGCGCTCCGGTTCCGAGATCATCGCTCGCGGAGCGATCCTGGTGCGCCGGGGAAGCCCGTGAGGAGCCGGAGAGAGTTCCGGATCTAAGCCGCATGTTCGTCGAGGACGACCAGCCCGGCGGTACCGCCGTCCTCCGAGTCGGTGGAATGGTGAAAGTGGGCGAGAG
>DASXTN010000030.1:0-2145 GCA_036505435.1 Thermoanaerobaculia bacterium
CAACGAGGGGACGAACAACGTCACGGCCGAAGTCCGGATCCGCGACGTCATGGACTCCTTCGACGTCTCGATCTACCGGGAGCTGGCCGGAGGCACGACGACGGCCAACGTCCTGCACGGGTCGGCCAACGCGATCGGCGGCCAGACGCAGATCGCAAAGTGGCGCTGGGGCGGAGGACCGGAAGATCTGCTCTTCCTCGGCGCCCCGGAGGGGATCAAGTTCGCTCTCGGAGAGAATCCGAAGCAGTCCAACTGGGGCGTCCCGAGGCGCCGCTACCCGCAGACCCGGATGGGCGTCGCCGATCTCATCCGCGAGCGTTTTCTCGCGGCGCGCGACTACCGAAAGCGGCAGGAGGAGTATCGGAAGGCCGCCGGGGCCAGGGGCGCGCGCGTCATCCCGCCCGAGCCGGACCTGCAGCTCGAAGCGATCGCCGAGATCCTCGAGGGCAAGCGCCAGATCCACTGCCACTCCTACCGCAAGGACGAGATCCTCCAGATGCTTCGAGTCGCCGAGGAGTTCGGGGTGAAGATCGGCACCTTCCAGCACGTCCTCGAGGGCTACAAGGTGGCCGACGAGATCGCGCGCCACGGCGCGGGGGCGTCGGGGTTCTCCGACTGGTGGGCCTACAAGATCGAGGTCTACGACGCGATCCCGTACGCCTTCCCGCTCATGCGCGAGCGGGGGGTGACCGTATCCTTCAACTCCGATTCCAACGAGCTCGCCCGGCGGCTGAACTTCGAGGCGTCGAAGGCGGTCAAGTATGGAGGCGTTCCGCCGGCCGATGCGCTGGCGTTCGTGACGTCCAACCCGGCGAAGCAGCTCGGCATCGCCGACCGGGTCGGGTCGCTCGAGCCGGGCAAGGATGCCGATTTCGTCGTCTGGAGCGGTGATCCGCTCGCGACCTCGACGATCGCGCTGCAGACCTGGATCGAGGGCAGGAAGTACTTCGATCGGGAGAAGGATCTCGCGCGCCGCCCCACACTCGAAAAGGAACGCGCGGATCTCGTCGCGAAGGCGAAGAAGATGCTGGAGGGGCGCGAGAAGGAGAAGGAGAAGGAGAAGGAAAAGGAGGGGGAGAAGCCTCCGGAGAAGCCGGGGGCGGCACGATGAGGGTGCAGGCGCCATCGATCCTTCTTCTTTTGTGCGCCGGCCCGCTCGTGGCGCAGACTCCGGGTGTCCGGCCGGCCTCCGCGCCGCCGCGCACAGTTTGCATCGTGGGTGCGACGATCCATCCGGTCTCCGGTCCCGACGTCCCGAATGGCACGATCGTCGTCCGCGACGAAAAGATCGTGTCCGTCTCGGCCGGCACGGCGCCGGTGGCGGAAGGTCCCGTCGTCGACGCGGCCGGCAAGCACGTCTACCCGTCTCTCTTTCCTCCGTTGACCGTTCTCGGATTGGTCGAGATCGGCGCCGTCCGCGCCACGGTCGATACGAGCGAGATCGGTGACATCAACCCCGAGGCGCGCGGCGACGTGGCGATGAACTTCGACTCGGAGCTACTGCCCGTGGCGCGCTCGGGCGGGATCCTTCTCGCCGGAGTGACCCCGACCGGCGGGATCGTCTCGGGAACGGTCGCGGCGATGAAGCTCGACGGCTGGACCCGGGAGGACGCGTCGCTCAAGTTTCCCGCGGCGATCACCGTCTCCTGGCCCGATTTGAGGATCGATCGCTCCCCGA
Source organism: Thermoanaerobaculia bacterium (assembly GCA_036505435.1). GTDB lineage: Bacteria > Acidobacteriota > Thermoanaerobaculia > UBA5066 > Gp7-AA6 > Gp7-AA6. The sequence continues at coordinate 1,679 of DASXTN010000030.1, forward strand.
CGGCGCGGCTTTCCGTGCGGCTCCAGGAAAAGAGGCGCGACGAGGCAGTCGAGAAGCTGAAGAAGGCCTTCCGGGACGCGCGCGCCTATGCCCGCGCGAGAGACGCCGAGAGAGGACCACGGATTCCGCGCCACGACGCGGATCCAAAGCTCGAGGCCCTCCGCCCGGCCGTCGACGGTAAGGTTTCGGTCATCGTCGCGGCTTCCCGGCTGGATCAGATCCGCGACGCCGTGAAGTGGGGGAAGGAGGAGAATCTGCGGTTGGTCATCTGGGGAGGCGCGGATGCCTGGCGCATGGCCGACGAGCTCGCGAAGGCCTCCGTCTCTATAGTCGTCGACTCGCCGCTCGACCTGCCGCAGCGGGAGGACGAGGCGTACGACACCGCCTTCGCCAATGCGGGCCTGCTCGCGAAGGCCGGCGTACAGGTCATCTTCAACGAGGGGGGCTCATCCGACGGAGCGGCGAAC
>DASXTN010000031.1:0-7594 GCA_036505435.1 Thermoanaerobaculia bacterium
TCCGCGTCGACCGTTTCTGCGCATCGGGCCCCGGCGGGCAAGGCGTGAACACGACGTACTCGGCGGTCCGGATCACGCACATCCCGACCGGTCTCGTCGTGCAGTGCCAGGACGAGCGCAGCCAGATCAAGAACAAGGCGAAAGCGCTGCGGGTCCTGAAGGCGCGACTCCTCGACATCGAGCGGGAGAAGCAGGAAGGCGCGATTGCCGCCGAACGCAAGAAGATGGTCGGCTCCGGCGACCGCTCGGAGAAGATCCGAACCTACAACTTCCCCCAGTCAAGGATCACCGACCACCGGATCGGGTTTACGACCCATCGGCTGGCCGAGGTGCTCGAAGGCAATCTCGACGAGTTGATCGAGCCCTTGTCGGCACATTTCCAGGCCGAGCGCCTGAAAGAGGAGCTCGCGCGAGCGTGACCGTTCGAAAGCGGCTCACAGAAGCGGAGTCGCGAGCGAGGAGTACGGCCTCGGACGCCACGCCTTGGGAAGCCAGAGTCCTGCTCGCGCATGCGGTCGGTCACGGCAAGCCTCTCGCACTCGATCCGCGGGAGGAGATCTCCACCGACACCGCTCTTCGCTTCGAGGACCTCTGGGAGCGCCGCGTGGCCGGCGTCCCGGTCCAGCATCTCTTGGGCGAGTGGGACTTCTTCGGCCGGCCGTTCTTCGTCGACTCCCGCGCGCTCGTTCCGCGCCCGGAAACGGAGCTCCTGGTCGAGACCGCTCTTGCGGAAGCGGGCGGAGCGCGTCACGTACTCGACCTCGGTACGGGCAGCGGCATCCTCGCCGTGACGTGGCTGCTCGAGCGAGTCGAGTCCCGTGCGGTCGCGGTTGACTTGTTGGCGGACGCGCTCGCGCTCGCCCGGTCCAACGCGGAGCGGCACGGCGTTTCCGAGCGGCTCGGGCTCGTCGCCGCCGACTGGACCTCCGGGCTGTCGTCGCGCGCCGCTTTCGACCTCGCGATGTCGAATCCGCCGTACCTGGCGCTCGGCGAGGCCTCCAACCTCGCGAGCACCGTGCGCGACCACGATCCGGCGGCGGCGCTCTTCGCCGGAGCCGACGGGCTCGAAGCGATCCGGCGGCTTCTCGACGAGGTTCCGGCGCATCTTGCTCCCGGCGCGCCGTTCCTCTTCGAGATCGGCGCCGGCCAGGCGGACGCGGTCACTTCCGAAGTCGCGGCGCGCGATTTCTGGCGGCTCGACCGGATCGTCCCCGACCTCGCCGGGATCCCGCGGGTCGCGGTCCTGCGGCGCATCTGAGGTTGTCCCCGGGCCGTGGACAAGTTCGTAATCGACGGCCCCGCTCGACTCGCCGGTGAAGTCTCCGTCTCGGGAGCGAAGAACGCGGCCCTCCCCTGCCTCGCGGCCACACTTCTCACCGCCGAGCCGGTTCGCCTGACGAACCTCCCCCGCGTCGCCGACGTGCGGACCATGCAGAAAGTCCTGGGCCACATCGGTGCGCGGGTCGAAGCCGAGCCGGAGGGGGTCACGGTCGCCGTCGCTCGAATCGCCAACGCGGACGCTCCCTACGAGCTCGTGAAGACGATGCGTGCCTCGGTTCTGGTCCTCGGTCCGCTGCTCGCGCGGGCCGGCTGCGTACGGGTGTCTTTGCCCGGGGGGTGCGCAATCGGCGTGCGACCGATCGACCTCCATCTCGCGGCGTTCCGCAAGCTCGGTGCCGAAGTCTCGCTCCACCACGGCTACGTCGAGGCGAAGGCGCCCCGCCTGACCGGGGCCGATGTCGGTTTCGAGAACGTCACGGTGACCGGCACCGAGAACGCTCTCCTCGCGGCGACGCTCGCCCGCGGAAGAACCCGGTTGTTCAACGCGGCGCGGGAACCCGAGGTCGTCGACCTCGCGCGGCTGCTCTCCTCGATGGGGGCCCGGATCGACGGCGCGGGGAGCGACACGATCCTCGTCGAAGGCGTCGAGTCCCTCCACGGCTCCGATCATGAGATCGTCCCGGATCGAATCGAAGCGGGCACTTATGCGATCGCTGCCGCCGCGACGCGCGGCGACGTCGCCGTGCGGTGCTGCCGTCCGGGGCACCTCCGAGCGGTCACGAGCCGGCTGACGGCGATCGGAGCGCGTGTGGAGTCGGAAGACGACACGCTGCGCGTCCGCGCAGACGGGTCGCTCGCCGCGCAGGACGTCGCGACGGCACCCTACCCGGGCTTCCCCACCGATCTGCAGGCGCAGTGGACGGCTCTGGCGACAGGCCTCGATGGCGTCTCGACGATCACGGAGACCATCTTCGAGAACCGCTTTCATCACGTCGCGGAGCTCGTTCGGATGGGCGCGAAGATCCGCCTCGAGGGACGCTGGGCGGTCGTCGAAGGCTCCCCGCTGAACGGAGCGAACGTCATGGCGAGCGATCTGCGCGCGTCGGCCGCTCTGGCGATCGCCGGGTTGACCGCGGAAGGCCGAACGGTGATCGATCGCGTGTACCATCTCGACCGGGGTTACTCGCGGATGGAGGAGAAGCTGAACGCGCTCGGCGCCTCCGTGAAGCGCGTGTCGTAAGGCAGCGGAGACCGACCGTGACCGACTGCATCTTCTGCCGGATCGTCGAGGGCGAGATTCCTTCGAAGAAGGTCTATGAGGACGAGCGCATCTACGCCTTCGAAGACATCTCACCGAAGGCGCCGACCCACGTCCTGGTCGTCCCGAGAAAGCACATCGCGACGCTCGCGGAGGTGACATCGGGAGACGAAGCACTCCTGGGAGCGCTCGCGGCGCGGGCGGCGGCAATTGCGAAAGACCGAGGACTCTCGGACTTCCGGCTCGTCGCGAACAACGGCGAGGGCGCCGGGCAGTCCGTCTTTCACCTCCATTTCCATCTGCTCGGCGGGCGCTCGATGAGCTGGCCGCCCGGATAGATCCGCTTCCCAGAACCCGCCTTTCGACCGACAGGAACCGTCTCGAGGAGGGCCTAACTGCCGTCGGGGGAGGCGATCCGCTCAAATCGACCCGATCCCGTTGACCGATGCGGGACAAGGTGGTTCAATTCTTGAATCCCCAGGAAAAAACGTCGCGGGAGGTCTGCCATGGGGCGCGTGTCCAGGAATCTCTTGCTCCTGGGGATCCCGCTGATCCTGCTTTCTCTCGGGTACCTGGCGCATCTCTCTCCCGGCCACGTTCCGAAGTCGTCCCGGTCGAAAGAATCCGGGGATGCAGCCGGGCTCGCTCGAAGGGTTCGCCTGGAGAACCTCGCTCGGACCCCGCTCTCGTTCATCGAGAACCGGGGGCAGCTCGATCCCCGCGTCCGCTACTACCTCCTGGGACGTGACACGGCCGTCTATTTCACCCGAGACGGGATCACGTTCGCCCTGACGGGCACACAAGCTCGAGAAACGACCACGAAGGGAACTCTGAAGAGGGCGTCTCGGTCGCGAGTTGGTGACGAGAGGGAACCGCGGGAGCGCTGGACCCTCAAGCTCGACTTCGTCGGCGCCAACCCGAACGCGAGGCTTTCCGGAGAAGAGAGGACCTCCGCGGTCGTCAGCTACTTCAAAGGTCCGCGACAGGAGTGGAAGACGGGTCTCGCAACTTATCGCCGTCTCGTCTACCACGATCTCTGGCCCGGTATCGATCTCGTCTATTCGGGCACGTTCGACCGCCTCAAGTACAGTTTCCGGGTACGCCCCGGCGCGGATCCCGGTCGGATCCGGCTCGCCTATCGCGGCGCCACGAGGATCGGAGTCGACCGAGACGGCCGCCTCGAGGTCCACACGCCCATGAGCGGCCTCGGCGACGCCACCCCATATTCCTACCAGGAGACGGGAGCGCGCCGCGTCGAGGTGAAGACATCCTACGCACTCGATTCGATCGGATCGCAAGAGCGCTTGGAGTACGGCTTCGATATCGGTCCCTATGACAAAAGCCGCGTGCTCGTCCTTGACCCCGCCATCCTCGTCTATGCCGGGTACGTCGGCGGCGTCAACGCCGACTCCGGGCTGGCGATCGCGGTGGACAGCGCCGGCGCCGCCTATATCGCCGGGGAGACCTTATCGGTCCAGCCGACCTTCCCGGTTACGGTCGGGCCGGATCTGACGTTCAACGACACCGTCAACACCGATGCTTTTGTGGCAAAGGTCGAACCCGACGGCAGCGGACTCGTGTACGCGGGTTATATCGGGGGATCGGCCGCCGACTCCGGCACCGGCATCGCGGTCGACGGGTCGGGAAACGCCTATGTCACGGGCTGGACTCTTTCGACCGAGACCGCCGGCTTCCCGGTGGCACTCGGACCTGACACGACGCACAACCTCGGCGTCGACGCCTTCATCGTCAAGGTCAACTCGGTCGGCACTGGGCTCGATTACGCCGGATACATCGGAGGCTCAGGCACCGACCGGGCGTTCGACGTCGAAGTGGATTCCTCCGGCAATGCTTACGTCACGGGCGACACGTCTTCGGACCAGAACTCCTTCCCGGTGATGGCCGGACCCTTCACGGTCCATAGGGGCGGGTTCGACGCCTTCGTCGCGAAGGTCAAGTCCGACGGCACGGGTCTCGACTACGCCGGGTACATCGGTGGAGCGAGCGACGATCAGGGTTTGGGTATCGCGGTGGACAACTCCGGCAACGCCTACGTCACCGGGCACACCGGCTCGAGCAGCGGAACTTTTCCGGTGACCGTGGGACCCGACACGAGCTACAACGGGGGGAGCGAAGACGCCTTCGTCGCAAAGGTCCGTCCCGATGGCACGGGCCTCGTCTACGCCGGCTATCTCGGCGGCTCGGGTACCGACGGTGGAAACGCCATTGCCATCGACTCCGCGGGCAACGCCTATGTCGCTGGAAGCACGAACTCCAACCAGTCAAACTTCCCCGACGCCGTGGGCCCGGACGTGACCTACAACGGTGGCGGAGATGCCTTCGTCGCGAGAGTCAAATCCGACGGCACGGCGCTCGATTACGCCGGGTACATCGGCGGCATCGGCGACGATCAGGGGCTCGGGATTGCAGTCGATGGTTCTGGCAACGCTTACGTCACCGGATTCACCAGCTCCGATGCAACGACGTTCCCTGTCATCGAGGGACCCGATCTGATCTACAACCTCAATGGAGATGCCTTCGTCGCGAGAGTCAAATCCGACGGGACGGCGCTCGACTACGCCGGCTACATCGGAGGCGCCAGCAGTGACAAGGGCCGCGGCGTCGCCGTGGATGGTGCCGGGGATGCCTACGTCACGGGGATCACCAGCTCTGCGGAGACGAGCTTTCCAGTCGCCGTCGGGCCGGACCTGATTCTGAATCTCGGTTTGCCGGGTTTCGACGACGCATTCGTGGCGAAGGTTGCCGGACCTCCGGTCACGCCAACCCCGACCTTTACCCCCGCTCCCCCGACGAACACTCCGACCGACACGCCGACCGCGACGCCGACGAGCACGGTGACGAATACACCGACTCAGACGCCGACGAACACGCCAACTCAGACACCAACGTCAGTTCCGCCGACGAACACGCCGACAACTACTCCAACCAACACTCCGACCGCGACACCGACGGGCACACCAACTCCTGTTCCACCGACGAACACGCCGACGACTACTCCAACCAACACTCTGACCGCGACACCGACGAACACACCAACCCCCGTTCCGCCGACGGACACGCCGACCAACACGCCAACTCAGACACCAACGTCAGTTCCGCCGACGAACACGCCAACGGCGACTCCGACCGTCACTCCGACTCCTACGCCCATGGCGACCAGCACACCAACTCCGACGCTGACGCCGACGAGCACCCCGACGAACACGCCGACCAGCACTCCCTCTCCGACGGCGACGAATACGCCCACCCCGACCATTACTTCTACTGTCGTGCCGCCGACGCATACGCCGACGCGCACCCCGACCGTCGCCGGCCCCACGCCGACACCCGGTCCGGCAGTCTGCCGTGGCGCGGGCTTCTGGGCGACTCACGCCGACGCGGATACGCGCAAGGCTTGCAGTCAGAACATCACCGCGGCAGTCATCCGGCAGGGCGGCGGCGCGATCGAGATCTGTGGCGAGACTCTGACCGCGGAAGCCACGACCGATGATGAGGCGACCGCGCCGGTCGAGTCCGTCGACAATGCGTCATCGGCGCTCGAAGCGCTCTGCGTGAGGATCGAGGGAGAGCAGCGTCTCCAGTTGGCCCGGCAGCTCACGGCAATGGCTTTGAACTGCATCGTGAGCGGCCTGGGCGCCGACTGCGGAGGCAGCGCGACCCTCGGGGACCTATTCGACTTCTGCAACTCCGCCTGCCTGGCCGACACCGCGAGCGTCGGTTCGTGCATCGATCGAGTCGACTGTTTCAACGGCGGCGGCTTCTTCGATGGCCACAGCTGCATCGATGAACCGAACGGCTGCGAGCATCGGGACCTGCCGGAGCTGGCATTAACCGGCAACACGTCCTCTTGTCCGGATCCCGGTCCGGCAGGTAGCAGCGACGAGTGTAAGGCGGCACGGAAGACGCCTTGCACGATCCTTCCGCCCGGCCAGGCAGCGTGCGCGAGGCCATAGCCGAACGGGGAGTCGGGTGCCGTGAGCCTCAGGGATAGAATTCGGCCTCGGACGCCAAAGGAGGTCTCATGCCGGATTCCAGACGAAAAATTGCAGACTGCCGCCACTTCCCGAGCGATCGCGAATGCTCGTTGACCATTTCGGGAACCGAAGACGAAGTCGTGGAAGCCGCGACGCAACACGCTGTCGCGAGCCATGGTCACGAGGACACTCCCGAGCTGCGCGAGCGGCTCCGGGGGATGCTCGAGGACGAGCCCGCGCGAGCCTAACGACTAGGGCGCCGGAGTCTGAGTCGGCGGCACCCGCGTGATCGTGGATAGGACGACGCGGCCCCGTCCGGTTGGAATCGGCACGGGGATGCGATAAATCGCGACGCGCGCCTTCAACCGAAGCTCGCGCCTCCACTTCTCGATCTCCTCGGCGAAGGCGCGCTCCTGCGCCCGCTTGCGCATCTCTTCGACGACCGCCTCGAATGCCGGAACGGCTAGGCCTGCGGCGCGCCGCTCCGCGACGTAGATCTTCTCGTACTCCTCCCGCGCCTTCGCTTCGTCGGCGAGCGCGACCGGCGTGAACCGCTCCCGCAGATATCGTGCGATCAAGAGCTGCCGCTCGAGGGACGACCGGACCTCCTCGCGCGTCAGGCCCGCGCGCGCGAATTCGGCCTCGGGATTTTTTCCTTCGGACGTGAGCCGCTCCGAGAGCTTCTGCATCGCTCCCGCGATTTCCCCCGCGTCGGGAGGCGCGGGGCCGAAGCGCTGTGCGTCCTCGTACTCGAGATGCTGGTCGACGAGAGCGTCGAGCACCCTCGCGCGGAACGCCTCGCGCGATTCCCCGGTTTCGGGCTGGAGTCCCGAGACGACCATGGCTTTGCGCACCTCGCTCTCCGGGATGGCGACGTCGTTGACGGTCGCCGCGATCCGGTCCACGACGTCGGCGGCCGACAGACCGGCCGCGGCCACGAGGAGAACCGAAGCGAGAACGCCCCTCATGCCGGCATGATACCGGCGGGTCCGATCGAAGCGATCGGGCGCCGAGGCGCGCACCTCCGCGTCACAAACCGTACTATTTGCGGACGGATGGC
>DASXTN010000032.1:0-2692 GCA_036505435.1 Thermoanaerobaculia bacterium
AAGGGGGACGACTGGCTGGCCGACCGCGTCTACTCGGGCGTGCCGGCCGCCATGGTCGGGCGGAAGCAGACGATCGAGGTCGGCCCGATGAGCGGGATCTCCAACGTGCAGTGCTGGCTCGACAACCACGGCATCCCCCCGCGGCCCGATCTCGTCGACGCGATCTTCCAGCGGGCGAAGGAGAGCGATCGGATCCTGACGGACGAAGAAATCCTGTCGCTCGTGCACGGGCTCACCCCCGCGACGGCTCCCCGCTGAGCCGCAAGGCGCCCGTCTCCTCTCCTCCGGTCGCTTCGAGCGACTTTCTCGCGCGGTCTCTTCCGACGTATCTCGACCACATCGCGGTCGAGAGGGGGCTGTCGCGCGCGAGCGTCGAGGCCTATCGGCGGGATCTCGAGGCATTCGGGCGCTGGATCGTGGACGCGCGGATCACGGCGGCCCGCGCGCGGCGCGATCATCTCGTCGGATATCTCAAGCATCTGCGAAAACGGGGACTCTCGTCGCGATCGACCTCGCGCGCGCTTTCCGCGGTCCGCGGGTTCTACCGCTTCGCCATCGCGCACCTGGGCTACGCGGCCGATCCGACCGACGATCTTTCGAACCCAAAGGCGGGCTTCTCCCTGCCGCGCACTTTGACGGAGAAGGAGATCGAGGCGCTTCTGGCGGCCCCCGACACGGGAGAGGCGCTCGGTCTGCGAGACCGCGCGATGCTCGAGCTCCTCTATGCATCGGGACTTCGCGTCTCCGAGCTCACGCGACTGCCGCGAGACCGGGTGGACTTGGACACCGGAATCCTGCGGGTCGCCGGAAAAGGGGGGCGCGAAAGGCTCGTCCCGTTCGGCGAGTCGGCCGCGGGCTGGCTTCGCCGTTATCTGGCCGAGATCCGCCCTGCACTCGACCGTAAGGGTCGGGCGGAGGTCTTCCTCTCCGCCCGGGGAGCCGCCATGACCCGGCAGCGGTTCTGGCAGCTGATCGAGGGGTACGGCCGCAAGGCCGGGATCCGCAGGCTCGCCCCGCACGCCGTGCGGCACGCTTTTGCGACCCATCTATTGGAAAGGGGAGCCGACCTTCGGGCTCTCCAGATGATGCTCGGGCACGCCGATATCTCGACGACTCAGATCTATACGCGGGTCTCGGCCGGGCGCCTGCGGTCGGTGTACGACCGATTTCACCCTAGGGCGCGGGGCCGGAGCCGTGGCAAAATCAAGGCATGACCGGAGGGGAATTCCCGGGTCGACAGGGGAGTTTGTCCTCTCGAATGTTCCAATTCACCATCCCCGCGGCGCTAGCCCTGGCCGCCTTCCTGTGTGCCGTTCCCGGGCGCGCCGAGTTGATCATCTTCTCCGACGGCCGGGTCACCAAGGCGGCCGGCTACCAGGTGGTCGAGGACGAGCTGGAGATCCAGGTTCGGGGCGGCGGGAGCTACCGCGTCGACATGGGGCTGGTCGACCGGATCGTCGAAGACGAGGTCGAAGTCTCCGAGGTCGAGGTCAATGAGGTCGCCTTCGACGAGAAGGTCGCGTACGACCTCTCGTACAAAGAGGGGCGCAAGCCGCTCTTCGGAACCGCCTACGACGCGATGATCGAGTCCGAGGCGAAAAAGCACGGCGTGGACGCTTCGCTCATCTCGGCCGTCATCCGCGCGGAATCGAACTACGAGCCGCGGGCGCTCTCGCGCAAGGGCGCGCGCGGGCTCATGCAGCTCATGCCGGCGACGGCGCAGCGTCTCGAGGTCCGGAGGCCATTCGATCCCGCTGCGAACGTCTCGGGCGGAGTTCGCTATCTGAGGGAGCTCGCCGAGCGGTTTCACCACAGGCCCGAGCTCGTACTCGCCGCGTACAACGCCGGCGAGAGGGCAGTCGAGAACTACGGCGGCGTTCCGCCCTATCGCGAGACGATCGGCTACGTGAAGAAGATCCTCTCGTGGTGGACCCCGGCGCTCGCCGCGACCGTAGTGTCGAACATCGCTCCGGCCTCTTCGGCCGCTCCGGGTCCCAGAGAGCAGTAGCGGGCAGCTTCGCCTTTACTCCATCGCGAGCCGGGCGAGGTATCCCTTCTCGCGCACGCGTTTCATCATCCAGCCGAAGAACGCTCCCGCGAGGGCGAGGTACACCGCATTCAGCGCGTACGCGGGGAGGAGCGGTGTGAAATCCGGCCGGCCGGTCTGGAGGGTGGCCCGCATCCCTTCGAAGACGTGCGTCGTGGGCAGGGCCAGGGCGATCTTGCGGAGCACCGGCGGCAGAACGGAGACGGGGTAAAACGCGGCGGAGATCGGCTGCAGGAGAAACGGCGTTCCCCAGATGAGCGCTTCGGCGGCGTGCCCGAACCGCAGGATGATCGCCATCGTCGTCATGCCGACCGCCCACCCGAAAAGCAGGATGCTCACGAGGTAGGGAAGGAGAGCGGGTCCCAGCGTCCGGAGGTCGAAAGTGTAAAAGACGAAAGCGAGGACGCCGAGGACCGCGGCCGAAAGGACCGCGCGGATGACGCCGAGCAGGCAGGTCGCGAGGACGAGCTCGGTTGTGCGTACCGGTGCGATGAAGACGTTCAGCAAGTTTCGCACCCAGACTTCCTCGGTGAGCGAGAGTGTGATCGCCTGCTGTGAGCGATAGAAGACGTCCCAGAAGATCACGGCGCCCAGCAGAAAGAGCAGAGCGCGGGGCGCCGCCAGCTTCTGGAAGTAGACCGTCAC
>DASXTN010000033.1:0-2847 GCA_036505435.1 Thermoanaerobaculia bacterium
AAGCCGCCGCGGGCTTCACGCCGCCGCCCGTTCCCGTCGAGGTGGCCGTCGCCACGCGGGGAGAGGTCCAGGAGACGCTCCATGCGCTCGGAACCGTGGAAGCGGCCGAGCGGGTCAAGGTCACCGCGGAGATCGACCAGATCGCGCGCGAGCTGCCGTTCGACGAGGGGCGGGTCGTCCGGAAGGGACAGGTTCTCGCGGTCTTGAACGACGCCGAGCTGCGCGCGGAAGTCGGGAGAGCGCAAGCATTGCGCAACCAGGCGCGGGTCAGCTCCGCGAGGTTCGAGCAGCTCTCGAAGGAGCGCATCGCGTCACCGCAGGATCTCGACAACTCGCGCGCCGCGCTCGAGGTCGCGGAGGCCAACCTGCGGCTCGCACAGGCACGGCTGGCGAAGACCCGCATCGTCGCGCCGTTTGGTGGCGTCGTCGGGAGCCGGCTCGTGTCTCCCGGCGTTTACCTCCGCGCGGGCGACGCCATCACCGAGCTCGCCCGGATCGACACGGTGAAGGTCGCCTTCGCGGTGCCCGAGCGCCACCTCGCCGATCTGAGGCGTGGCGCGCAGGTGAAGGTGACGGCCGTCGCGTTTCCGGGAAGGGAATTCACGGGCATGGTCAACGTCGTCGACCCGATTCTCGACCCCGGCACCCGCTCGGCGCGTTTGATCGCCCTGATCCCGAATCCCGCGGGTGACCTCCGTCCGGGGATGTCCGCCGATGTCACGGCGGTGCTTGCGGAGCGGCCTCAGGCCGTCACGGTTCCCGATGAGGCCATTTTCGCGGAAGGCGACCGGAACTTTCTCTTCGTCGTGAAACCCGACTCCACGGTGGCTCGGCGCGCCGTCAAGCTCGGAGCTCGCCAGCCCGGCCGGGTGGAAATCCGGGAAGGGCTTGCCGGCGGCGAGAAAGTCGTACGCGCCGGACACCAGAAGCTCTTCGACGGCGCCAAGGTCAACCCCGTCGAGAGCGCCGCGGCGACTCCCGCCGGTCCTCCGGCGGCCTCGGGAACCAAACCGTGAAACTCTCGGAGGTCTCGATCCGGCGTCCGGTCCTCGCGACCGTCATGAGCCTGACGATCCTTCTGTTCGGCGTCATCTCCTTCTTTCGAACACCCGTTCGGGAGTATCCGAACATCGATCCGCCGATCGTCTCGGTGACGACGGTCTATCGCGGCGCCGCATCGAACGTCATCGAGGTGGAGATCACCGAGCTGATCGAGGAAGAGCTCGCGACGCTCGAAGGCGTGAAGATTCTTCGCTCTTCGTCCCAGGAGCAGGTGTCGCGCATCACGGTCGAGTTCGTGCTTTCGCGGGACGTCGACCAAGCCGCCAACGACATCCGCGACCGCGTGTCGCGCCTGCGCGGCCGTCTTCCGCGCGAAGCCGACGAACCGATCGTCGCCAAGGTGGACACGAACGTCCAGGCGGTCATGTGGCTCGCCCTGTACGGCGAACGGTTCAACAACCTCGAGGTCTCCGACATCGCGAACGTCGTCCTGAAGGAGCGGCTGCTCCGGATGCCGGGGGTCGGCTCGGTCATCATCGGCGGAGAGCGCCGTTACTCGATGCGGGTGTGGATCGACCCGGCGCGCCTCGCGGCCTACGGTTTGACGGTCGTCGACGTGGACAACGCGATCCGAGGCCAGAACGCCGAGATCCCGTCGGGCCGGATCGAAGGCGAAGGGCGGGAGTTCTCGGTCCGCACCCGAGGCGAGCTCGCCGATCCGCGCGAGTTCGGAGCGATCTTCCTCGCCCAGCGCGGCGACCGGGCCGTTCGTCTCTCCGACGTCGCGGACGTGGCGGTCGGCGCCGAAGACGAGCGCACGATCATCCGCTATAACAAGGTTCCGGCGGTCGGCCTCGGGATCGTCAAGCAGGCCAGCGCCTCGACGCTCGAAGTCTGCAATGCGGTCAAGGCCTCGCTGCCGCAGCTGAACGCGCTCGTCCCGAAAGGGATGAAGCTCGAGGTCGCCTACGATTCCTCGACGTTCATCCGCGACTCGATCTCCGAGGTCCGGATGACGCTCCTCCTCGCCCTCGGGCTGGTCGTGCTCGTGATCTTCGTGTTCCTGAAGAGCCCGAGCGCGACGTTGATCCCGACGCTCGCGATCCCGGTCTCGATCATCGGAGCGTTCACGGTGGTCTATTTCGCCGGCTTCACGGTGAACATCCTGACGCTGCTCGCGCTCGTGCTCGCGATCGGCCTCGTCGTCGACGACGCGATCGTCATGCTCGAGAACATCTACCGCCACATGGAGTTGGGCAAACCGAGGTTGAGGGCGGCATTCGACGGCGCGAAGGAGATCGGTTTCGCGATTCTCGCGACGACGATCGCGCTCGTCGCGATCTTCGTCCCTGTGGCGTTCCTCACGGGCAACGTCGGGCGGCTCTTCAACGAGTTCGGGATGACGGTCGCGGTGTCCGTCCTGATCTCCGGCTTCGTCGCGCTGTCGCTCACCCCGATGCTTTGTTCGAAAATCCTTCGCGGGCACGAGAGGGAGGGGCGCCTCGCGCGCGCCGTCCAGCGCGGCTTCGACGCTCTCGACCGCTTCTATGACCGCACCGTCCGCGGCGCCCTCGTCCGCCGGAAACTCGTCCTCGCCATTACCGCCGGCACGCTCGTGGCGATCGCCCTCCTTTTCCGGACGCTGCCCTCGGAGCTCGTGCCGACCGAGGACCGCGGGACGATCGTCGGCATCATGGTCGCGCCGGAGGGCTCGACGCTCGGTTACGTCGACCGTTACGGGCGACAGATCGAGGACATCTACATGTCCGTCCCGGAACGCGCCGGTCTCTTCACGGCGGTCGGGCTGACCGGAGAGGGTCCGGGGCGCGTCACCGACGGGTTCTT
>DASXTN010000034.1:0-4469 GCA_036505435.1 Thermoanaerobaculia bacterium
CGCACGATCGCCGCCCCTCCCGCGCGCGCGGCGGCCAGCGTCGCGAGCGAGCCGGGCAGGCGCTCGGCCACGGAAGCGTTCTCGGAAACTCCCGAGAAGCGGCGCACGAACCCTTTGCGGGAAGCGCCGACCGCGACAGGAAAGCCGAGCGAACGGAAGGCGGCGATGTGGCGGAGCAGGACGAGGTTTCCCTCGAGACTCTTTCCGAATCCGAGTCCGGGATCGACCGCGATTCGGTCGGCGGCAATACCCGCGTCGAGCGCTCTCCCAACCGCAAGGGCGAGCTCGGAGGCGATGTCGGCCACCGGATGGGCGTAGGAGGTATCGGCCTGCATCGTTCGCGGGTCGCTCCCCTTCATGTGCATGACCAGTAAGCCGGCTTCCTCTTCGCCCAGGACAGCGAGCATCGCCGGATCGTACCGGAGCGCCGACACGTCGTTCACGAGGTCCGCGCCTGCATCGAGCGCGCGACGCGCGACAGCGGCCTTGCGGGTATCGATCGAAATCGGACGATCGGTCGCGCGGCGAATTCCTTCGATCACCGGAACGACGCGCGCGATCTCCTCCTCGGGGAGAACGGTCGCCGCTTCACCGTACGTCGACGGGCGCGTCGACTCGCCGCCGACGTCGACGATCGCCGCCCCGGCATCGAACATCTCGAGCGCCCGGCGGACCGCCCGCGCCGGCTCGAAGTACAGACCTCCGTCCGAAAACGAGTCGGGGGTGACGTTGATGACCCCCATGACGACGGGCGGCGACGAGAAGTCGAGGCGCCTCCCACGGGGAAGCGGAAGAGACGGATGCAGGTGTTCCCTGCGCGCGAACGCCTCGATTGCTCGTTCCCGCAGACTCGCTGGAAGCGCTTTCAGGCTCTCCGCGCGCCGCGCGCGAGACAGGACGACGGGTGGAGAAAGAGAGCCCTCGAAGCGAACGACGTCCACGGGGAGCTCGGAGGCGGGAAAAGTCGCCGGGCGGAACCCGTCCCAGGAGCAGATTTCGCGGAGCGACTCAGAGCTGTACGCTGGAAAGACGAGATCGGCCGGCACCGCCACGCCCGGAGTCTAGCCCGGCTATTCCTCGTCGGCGGACGGTCCGTAGATCGGCGGCAGCGGGACGTCGTTCAACCGCAGATAAACCGAGAGCTGGCCGCGGTGGTGGATCAAATGGTTCATAAAGATGCGGCGCAGGACGCTGACCTTTGGCATCTGGAAGCGGGTCAGTCCCCCCCGCGTTACGGAGAAGCGCTCGCGCAGGTCCTCATCAGACCTGCCCGCTATCGAGGCGCGGCTCGCCGCCACGTTCTCATCGAAGCGCGCGAGAAGCTGGCCGATCGACTCGTAGTCGGGAAAGCGGCGGGTACCGGTCTCGAACGAGCTCTCGTCGATCCGCACCCCCCAGGCTGCGAGCTCCGCGACGTGCCCGGCGAGCTCCTTCATCGACATCGATTTCGGGTGCGGACGCCATTCGAGCCGGCCGGAGGGCACCCGCTCGAGAACGCGCCGCGTGGTTTCCATCTCGACGTCGAACTCACGAAGGAAGACGTCGGCGATCGTCATCAACTTCCCTCTCGGGCAAGCCCCTCACCCCGACCCTCCCGGAGGGAGAGGGAGTAGGCGGCTTAGGCGGGCTCGGGCACCAGTGGCCCGACGTCGTCGGCGACCTCAGGCGCGCCCGGCGGCGTCACGATCGGCGGCTTCGGCGGCCCGGTCTTGCGCAGCTTCGAGATGTCGATCCCGGTCTCCTCGGCGATGATCTGGAGGACCTCTTCCCCGTCCAGGACCTCCTTCTCGAGCAGCGTTCGCGCGATCCGATGCATCACCTTCTGGTTGTCCGTGACGAGCTTCTCCGCCCGCCCGTACGCCTCGGTGACGATCCGCTTGACCTCCGCGTCGATGTCGTTTGCCGTCGTTTCGGAGTAGTCCTGCGTCCGGCCGAAGTCCCGGCCGAGGAAGATCTCGCCTTCCGGCTTTCCGAAAGTGAGTGGCCCCAGATTGCTCATCCCCCACTCGCAGACCATCTTCCGGGCGATGTCGGTCGCCTTCTCGATGTCGTTACCGGCGCCCGTGGTCATGTGGCCCAGGAAGTGCTCTTCCGCGATGCGACCGCCCATCATCACTGTGATCGTCGCCTCGAGATACTCCTTCGTATGGGAGTACTTGTCTTCGATGGGAAGCTGCATCGTGACGCCGAGCGCGCGTCCGCGCGGGATGATCGTGACCTTGTGGATGGGATCCGCGTCCGGCAGCATCGCCGCGACGAGCGCGTGTCCCCCCTCGTGGTACGCGGTGTTCTTTTTCTCGTCTTCGGTCATGATCATCGACTTGCGCTCCGGACCCATCATGACCTTGTCCTTCGCGTACTCGAAGTCGATCATCTCGACCTTCTTCTTGTTGAAGCGCGCCGCGTTCAGCGCAGCCTCGTTGACGAGGTTCGCGAGGTCGGCGCCGGAGAACCCGGGGGTGCCGCGCGCGATGACGGACAGGTCCACGTTCTCGGAGAGCGGCGTGTTGCGCGTGTGCACTTTCAGGATTTGCTCGCGACCGCGAAGGTCGGGGCGATCGACGACGACGCGCCGGTCGAAGCGGCCCGGACGGAGGAGCGCGGGATCGAGCACGTCCGGCCGGTTCGTCGCGGCGACGAGGATGACGCCCTCGTTCGTGTCGAAGCCGTCCATCTCGACCAGCAGCGCATTCAGGGTCTGCTCCCGCTCGTCGTGGCCTCCGCCGAGACCGGCTCCGCGATGCCGTCCGACGGCATCGATTTCATCGATGAAGACGATGCATGGGGCGTTCTTCTTCCCCTGCTCGAAGAGGTCGCGCACGCGCGACGCCCCCACGCCGACGAACATCTCCACGAAGTCCGAGCCGGAGATCGTGAAGAACGGGACGTTCGCCTCACCCGCGACCGAGCGCGCCAGAAGCGTCTTGCCGGTGCCGGGGGGTCCCATGAGCAGAACGCCCTTGGGGATCTTGCCGCCGAGCTTCTGGAACTTCTGCGGGTCCTTCAGGAACTCGATGATCTCTTGCAGCTCGACCTTCGCCTCTTCCACCCCCGCGACGTCCTTGAACGTCACCTTCTTCTGCGTGGGGGTCAGGAGCTTGGCGCGGGATTTGCCGAAGGAGAGTGCTTTGTTTCCGCCCGCCTGCATCTGGCGCATGATCACGAACCAGATCGCTACGAGCAGAATGAGCGGACCGTACATGACGAGCGCCGAAACGAAAGACGAGTCCTTGAGAGGCGTGATCTCGATCTCGACACCCCGGGCTCGCAGGTCCTTGACGAGGTCGGGATAGTTCGCCGCATATGTCTTGAAGAGCGGCTCGGGCCGCCCCGCGTTCGGCGCATAGGTTCCGCGGATCTCCTCGCCGCGGATCGTGACCTTCTGAATATGGCCCTGGGCGACCTGGTCGAGAAATTGGGAGAAGCTTATCTCTTCGACGGCCGCCGCTCCGGTCTTGAAGACGTTCCACGCCAGGATGATCAACACCAGGATGACCATCCAGAGCAGCAGGTTCTTGATCGTTGCGTTCAAACGAGTACTCCTTGTGCGCCCTGAGGATAACGGACTTGCATCATCCTTTATGCCGGTATTCGACGGCCGGCGGGGCGAGCCGCACCTCGAAGCGCGCGCCCCGGCGCCGGAAACGGATCCGGCGCCCGGCTTCGAAGCGAAAATCGCGCCCGCTCCCCAGGAGCTGCACGATCTGCTCCCGCTCACGTCCGGTGAAGGGCGCCTTGCCGGGCCGCGCGAACGGTCGTGCGCACTCGAGCACAGCTTTGCGGCGAAGCTCGGCCGGAGAGCTTTCGAGCCGAGGCGCCTCCGCGATGACGACGTTCTTTCCGAAGGCGAGCGATGGCCGAATGTCCTTCTCGAAAGAGCGGTCCAGCCGGGCGCGGCGCGTCGCGAGGCGCTCGACCCGGACCGCGAGAGCTTCGACGTCCCTCTCTTTCAAGACGAGATCGCGCCTCAAACGGTTCCGCGCCAGCGAGAGATCGCCGTTCGTCCGATCCCGACGCCACGTGATCCCGCGTGCCGTCAGGAATTCGACGATCGCGGCTCGGGAGACTCCGAGCAGCGGCCGCACGACTCCGTCGGCGCGGCGCTCCCGGGGACCCGCGAGGCTCGCGAGTCCGCCCTTGCGCGCCCTCGCCAGCAGGTGTGTTTCGACGCGATCCTCGCGCTGGTGCGCGGTCGCGATCAGCGACGCTCCCGCCTCGCGAGCCATGTCGCCGAGCGCTTCGTATCGCACTCGTCGCGCGCCCGCCTCGGGAGAGAGACCCAGGTCGCGTGCCACGCCGCGTGCATCCTCCCGGCGGGAGAGGAAGGAGAGGCCGAGCCTGCGGGCATGCTCCGCGACGAATCGAAGATCGCGGTCGGCGTCTTTCCCGCGCCAGCCGTGGTGAACGTGGCCGACCGAGAGCGTCCAGCCGGTGGATGGCGCGAGCAGGGCGGCCGCGTGGAGAAGCGC
>DASXTN010000035.1:0-9394 GCA_036505435.1 Thermoanaerobaculia bacterium
TTCGACCCGGCCTGGATCAAGGTCTCGAGCGTGTAGGTCATGCGCGAGAACACGTTGACGCGGCGGGCGGCCTCGCGCGAAAGGGCCCGAAAGCCGGACGCGGCGTCCGCAACCTGAAGTCCCGACGCCTGGCGCACGACCCAACTACCGATTCTCTGGAGCACACGCTTTCCCGCGGAGAAGTGCGCGACGGTTCCCGGCCCCCGATCCCCGACGACGAGGTCCGCCTGCCCGGCGAGGATCGGAGCGACGAGCGCAGGGATGTCGGCGGCGTCGTACTGGAGGTCTGCGTCGAAGTTGACGATCACATCGGCGCCCATCGCGAGCGCTTCCTCGAGCCCCGCCGAGAAGGCCGCGGCGAGCCCGCGGTGCGCCGGCAACCGCACGATGCGATCGACACCGCTCTCCCGCGCGATCTCGGCCGTTCGATCGGTCGAGCCGTCGTCGACGACGAGCACCTCAATCTTCGAGAAGCCGGGCACCGGCCGGCGGACTTGACCGAGTGCGCTAGGAAGCAGCGCCTCCTCGTTGAAGGCAGGGATCTGGATGACGAGCTTCATCGGCGCGCGCGAACCGCGGCGATTATGACTGCGGTCAACGCGGCGAGGCCTGCAGCCGACACGAGAAGCTCGCCTCGCGGCACTATGAACCGTCCCTCGACGCGATGACGGCCGGCGGGAAGCTCGAGGCCCAGAAACATTCCATTGGCAGCGAAAGCCGCCGCTCTCCGGCCGTCGAGAAAAAGGCGCCAATAGGGCGGAAACAACTTCTGCGAAGAGACGAGCAGCGCGGGCAGCGGTGTCTCGGTCGCGAGCTCGAAGCGCTCGGGTTCCAGAGAGAGGATCCGCAAGTTCCCGCCGGAGCCGCGCGAGGGCTCACCGACCGCCAGCCGCCGAGCCACTTCCGGGGGCGCAAATACCGCCATCGCGAGCATCTGCCGGTCGGCGCGCCGGACCTCCTCGATACCGCCGGGAATCGCGCGGGCCACGAACCAGAACCTCGGAAACGCGCTCGGTCGCGCGAACAAGACGAGATCGGGTCCGTCATAGATTCGCGGAAATCTCGCGGGGTCGGGGTCCCGCCGGGACGAATGCGGATCGAGCAGGTCCATCGCCGCCGCGTCCCGACTCTCGATCGTCGGGCCGCTCGGCAGCCGTGAGCCGGGCGGCGCAGCCAGTGCGGTGACGTTCAAGAGGTCGAGAACGGCCGACTCCGGATCGAGCGAGCGCGGGTGAAAGAGCAGATACGTCCCATAGCGGCCGAAGGAGTTTGGGTCCGCCGCGGAGAGTAGCCGACGGTACGCAGCCTCGTGTAGCAGGTGACCGCGCGTGTCTTCGAGGCCGAAGACCTCGGAGACGTTCGGGACGAGCGTCCAACCGGGAGCCGCGAACCGTCCCGGTCGTGCGCGCTGCACCGCCTCGAGCTTCGCAATCCCCGTAGTCTCCCGGAACACGGCGTCCGAGGGCTTCGAGACCGGATGAAAGTCGAGCGCGAGGAAGGCGAGAGGCACCGCGATCACGAATGGCGCGCTCTCGAGGGCGAGCCTCCGGGTGGCGCTTCTTTCCGCGAGGCGCTCCAGCGCCTCCGCTCCGCAAGCCGCCAGCACGCCGAGCGCGAGCACGATCAAGATCTTCGAGCGCGCGAAGAGCGTGATGTCGAGAAACGGAAGGGATCCCACCGCCCGTAGCAGCCCTCCGCCCGCGTAGAGCGGGATCGCGACGGCGGCCGCGAGCGTCGCCGCCCACGCCACGAGACCGCGGCGGGCCCTCGAGAAGACTCCCACCGCCGCGAGCAGCCCCGCGACGAGGCCGATTCCGACCGCAGTCTCGACGTAGTTGTCACCGGGGATCCAGCCGATCCCTCGATAATCGCCGCGCCCCGGCGTCCCCTGATATTCCGGAAGGAAATAGAGCCGCAGATGGCGGAGTGGCAGGGGGTACGCGGTTCCCATGCCTCTCCGCGCCGGGCGGTATCCGGACGCTTCCACGAATCGCACCGAAGCGAGGATCGAAGGGGTCAGAATCGCGATCGGGATCGCGATCGAGATCAGAAGACGCCCGAACGCACGGGCGGCTCTTCTCGTCTCGCGCGCCGCGCGAAAGAGGAGGTAGAGAGCCGCCGCGAAGCCTCCGTACAGAATCCAGTGCGGGAATCCTCCCGCGAGGCAGAGAAGAAACGAGCTCGCGGCGAAGAGAAGCATTCGGGGTGCTCGCTCCTCGTCGAAGGCCCGGTCGACTGCGGCGAGGAGAAGGGGATAGGTCACCGACACGGAGGTCTGCATCCAGAGCCCCCAGACCGTCTGCGCGCTCGAGAAGGCCCACGTTGCGGCGCCCGCGGCGGCAGCGAGGTCGGAGAACCGCTGGCCGCGCAGAAAGAGGTAGGCAGCGAGGTACGCGAAATTGAATTTGAGAAACAGGATCCCGGTCTCGATCCCGGCCTCCGGCAGCAGCAGCGACGGAATCGCGACGAACGGCGACAGAAAACCCTGCACGAGGTGGAAGGGCCCGATCGCTCCGGAGGAGATCCACGGGTTCCAGAAGAACCCCCGCGGAAAGTCGCGGTAGCGAACGAGCGTCGTCTCGGCCGACGCGGCGGGATCGGCGAGGAGAGGGTTCTCTGCGCGGACCACGCCGTGGTCCGTTCCGCGCCAGGGATGGTGCGCGCGGACGAAATCGTGAGAGGACAGGACCCGACCGCGGAGGAGCAGCGGGACGAAAAGGACGAGGTCGAAGACGAGGAGAGTGGCGAGCCCGAGGCGTTTTCGTGTCATTCCGAGCCGCGCAGCGGCGAGGAATCTCGCGGCTTGCGCAACAAGATCCCTCGCTTCGCTCGGGATGACAAGCGGCTAGCGCTTCCTCGCGACGATCACCCGGAAGTACGACTCCACCCATTCGCGCTCGAGCAGATGGTCCTCGAGGCCGATCAATCGCGACAGCGCTCCGGTCGAGTCCTGCCTGAGCCGCTCCATGTCGAGGCAGGGAAACACGAACCAGAGGATGTTGCCGCCGTACGGGCGCTCTTGGACGATGTCGAAGAGCCGCGCGGCGGCCGGACGGATCGCGCTCGAACGGATGGACTCGGACGGGTCGTCGAGCGGCAGCGGGATCATGAGATTCGGGCGGTTCTTCAAGTCCTCCGGCAGTGCATCGAAGGCGCTCCGCGCGAAGCCCCAATGTTCGTCGGTCCATTCCGACCGCGAAGGGCCCATATATTCGTCTATGTAAAGGAAGCCTTCGGGCTGGAGCGCCTGGCGCACCTCGGTCAGAACGCGCTCGATCTGGCGGACGTGGTGGAGCGATCCGTGGAAGAATACGATGTCGTAGCGGCCATGCGGGAGCTTCAAGGCGTTGATGTCCGCGACGCGATAATCGAGCCTGTCCGAGAGATGCGCTTCTTCGGCGGCGAAGCGAGCCTGCTCGAGCGACTCCTCGGAGAAGTCGATTCCCTCCATCGACTCGCAGATCCCCTTCGCGAGGACGTCTCGCTCGAGCAACCCGGCCCCGCAGCCCACGGAGAGCCCGCGCGCGAAAGGCCGTCGGGCAAACGTCTCGGCGAACCATTCCATCGGCCAGCGATTGGGATCGCCGGTCACGCGCCGATTGATGGCGCGGCGCACGAGCGGCTGCGCCCCCCAGTAGTGGTCCTCCGCGTCGCGGGCGGTCTCGGAGCTCCAGAAACGGCGAGCGGCAGCCGTCTCCGCGCGCTCCTCGCGGAGAGAAGCCCAGCGACGCGCCAGCGAGGAGAGAGACGCTCGGAGCGACGATGACATTCGAAGTAGTGCGGTCAATATAGCCGGAAAACGGAAAACGGAAAACGGGAAATGGGAAACGAAGGCGCGAGAGCCCGGTCTTTTAGCCTTAATCTGTCTCACGTCCTACGGCCTCGCCGATTGCGCCGGTCGAGCGAGTCTGCTAGATTCCCTCGTCCTCCGGATCAACGAATCGGAGAAGTTCTTTATCAATCAGGGACGAAGGCCGGGATGAAAATGCCCCCGCGGGCTTCCGGTCCGTAGCCCCCCGGCAGCGGTTCGCTCCCGGGACGAACAGGCTCGTAGCTCAGGGGGAGAGCACTACCTTGACACGGTAGGGGTCAGCGGTTCAAATCCGCTCGAGCCTACCAATTCTTCGAGGTGCAGGCGCTTAGCTCAGCTGGGAGAGCGCTACCTTCACACGGTAGAGGTCAACGGTTCGATCCCGTTAGCGCCTACCAAAGAAGAAAAACGACGCGGGGTAACCCGCGTTTTCGATTTTTCGGGGAACGAAACTTTCGGAATCGAGAGAACATGGAAGCGCTGGCGGAAAAGGTCACGATCCGGCTGCCCGATGGGGCGACACTCGACGTCCCGAAGGGCACGACCGTTCGCGGAGTCGCGGAACGCATCGGAGCACGTCTCGCGAAGGATGCGGTCGCTGGAAAGCTCGACGGCCGCGTCGTGGATCTCGTCACGCCGCTCGACTCCGATGCATCGCTCGAGATCATCACCTGGAAGTCACCGGACGTGGTGCCGATCTATCGGCACTCGACGGCGCACCTGACGGCGCAGGCGGTCAAGAGGCTTTTTCCGGACGTGCAGATCGGAATCGGACCGCCGATCGAGAATGGCTACTACTACGACTTCCTTCCCAAGCGCCCTTTCACCCCCGAGGATTTGGAACGGATCGAAGCGGAGATGCGAAAGATCATCTCCGAGGACCTCGAGATCTCCCGGCTGGAGATGCCGGTGTCCGAGGCGATCGCGATCTTCGAGGGGCAGAACGATCCGCTGAAGGTCCAGATCGCTCGGGAGCTCGGAGACGAGCACGTCTCCTGCTACCGGCAGGGCGAGTTCATCGACCTCTGCCGCGGGCCGCACGTTGCTTCCACCGGACGCCTGGGCGTTTTCAAGCTGACGCACACGGCCGGCGCATACTGGAAAGGGGACGAGAAGAATCCGATGCTCCAGCGCATCTATGGAGCGTCGTTCCTGAAGCAGAACGAGCTCGACGAGTACCTGAAGCGCCTGGAGGACGCAAAAGCGCGCGATCACCGCAGGCTCGGACGCGAGCTCGAGCTCTTCACGTTTCACCCTCTCGCTCCCGCGTCGCCCTTCTTTTTGCCGAAGGGCACCGTGCTCTACAACGAACTCCTGACCTACATGCGCGAGGAGTACCGCCGGCGCGGATACGACGAGGTGATCACGCCTCAGGTCTACGACGCCGAGCTCTTCAAGATCTCGGGGCATTACGCCAACTACCACGACAACATGTATTTCACCGAGATCGAGGAGCGGGAGTTCGGCGTCAAGCCGATGAACTGTCCCGGGCACCATCTCCTGTTCAAGGAGCGGCTCTGGTCCTATCGCGACCTGCCCGTGCGCTTCGCCGATTTCGGGCGGCTTCATCGGTACGAGCGCTCCGGCGTGACCGCGGGGCTGACGCGCGTGCGGACTTTCTCCCAGGACGACTCCCACATCTACACACCGGTCGACCGCGTGGAATCCGAGGTCCACGCGTTCGTCGACTTCCTCGACTCGGTCTACTCGGTTTTCGGGTTCGAGGAAGTCGACATCTCGGTCGGCCTGCGGCCGCCGCAGCGAATGGGCTCCGACGAAGAGTGGGACCGCGCGGAGGCGGCGCTCGAGTCGGCGCTGAAGAAGATCGGACGACCCTACGTCGTCACCCCCGGGGACGGCAACTTCTACGGCCCGAAGATCGACTTCCGCGTCAAGGACGCGATCGGCCGACCCTGGCAGCTGGGAACCATCCAGTACGACTCGGCCCAGCCCGAGCGTTTCGACCTGACTTATATCGGTGAAGACGGCAAGCCTCACCGTCCCGTTGTGCTCCATCGCGCGCTGCTCGGGTCGCTCGAGCGTTTCATCGGGATCCTGATCGAGCACACCTCGGGCAATTTCCCGTTCTGGATCGCGCCGGTCCAGGCCGTCGTCCTGCCGGTGTCCGACAGATTCGTGCAGGCCGCGCGCGTCGTGGCTGACCGTCTTTCCGCTGCGCGCCTTCGGGTCGAGATGGACGACCGCAACGAGAAGCTCGGCGCACGCATCCGGAAAGCGGAGCTACAGAAGGTTCCGTGCATGCTGGTGATCGGTGAGAAGGAGTCCGCGGCCGGAACGGTTTCCGTCCGGTTGAGGCACGGTGGCGATGCCGGCACGATGGGGGTCGACGCGTTTCTCGAAGCGGCGGTCAGAACGATAGCGGAGAAGAGCCGCGAGCTCACGACGGAGGTGAAAGATCGATAAGAAGACGATCCGAATCAACGAGCAGATCCGGTGGAAGGAAGTTCGCCTGATCGGGGAAAGCGGGGAGCCGCTCGGCATCGTACCTATGGCGGACGCGCTTGCCCGAGCGAAAGACGCGAGCCTGGATTTGGTCGAGATCGCGCCGACCGCGAACCCGCCCGTCTGCCGGATCATGAACTTCGGGAAATTCATCTATCAGCAGAAAAAGAAGCAGCAGGACTCGAAGAAGAAACAGAAGACGACGCAGGTGAAGGAAGTGAAGTTTCGACCGAACATCGACGACCACGACTACGACTTCAAGATCAAGAACATCTTGAAGTTCCTGGCGCATGGCGACAAGGTCAAAGCAACCGTGCAGTTCCGCGGCCGCGAGATGGCGCGACGCGAGAACGGGCAGAAAGTCCTGGATCGCCTCCTCGGCGATCTCGCCGGGAAAGCCGTGGCCGAGTCGCGCTCGGAGATGCTCGGAAACCGCCTCTATCAGATTCTCGCGCCGGTGAAGGTGCACGAAAAAGCGGCAAAGGGTGCGCGAGCCGTCGCTGAGAGTTGACAGCTGCGAACGGAGTGAGCAATGCCGAAGTTGAAGACGCATCGAGGGGCCGCGAAGAGGTTCAAGCGCACGTCGTCGGGCAAATTCAAGAGAGCGAAGGCTTACAAGAGCCACATCCTGACGAAGAAGGCTCCCGGGAGGAAACGCGGGCTGGCCAAGTCGACGTCCGTCTCCGCGTCGGACCACAAACGAGTCAAGGAGATGCTGCCGTACGCGTAAAACGGGAAACGTAAGACGGAAAACGACGGGCACGGGCTTCATTTCCCGTTTTCCGTTTTCCGGCTCACGGAGGAGTTGCGATGCCTCGCGTCAAAAGAGGACCGAAGAGAAAGAACCGGCGCGCCAAAACGCTTGCGCTGGCCAAGGGTTATTACGGCACGAAGTCGAAGTCGTACCGGATCGCCAAGCTCGCCGTCGAGAAATCGCTCCTGTATGCCTACCGCGACCGGAAGGCGAGGAAACGCGACTTTCGCGGCCTTTGGATCGTCCGAATCAACGCCGCAGCGCGGGAAAACGAGATCTCGTACAGCCGGCTCATGGACGGCCTGAAGAAGGCGGGTAGCGACATCAACCGGAAGATGCTCGCCGACCTCGCGGTGACCGATCCGGCCGCCTTCAGCCATCTCGTCGGGGTGGCAAAACAGGCGCTCGCCGGCGCGTGACGGGGCAGCCCGGTCAAACCGGCTCGGCCGAAGATCAAATCTCGAGCGTGCTCGCCTCCTTCGCCGAGGAGGCGGCTCGCGGAGTCTCCTCGCGCGCCGAGTTCGAGGCGCTGAAGGGCCGCTACCTCGGCCGCGACCGAGGGCTCGTGCCCGCGCTCTTCGGGCGGATGCGCGACATTCCGCAGTCGGATCGCGCGTCCTACGGCGCGCGCGCGAACGCCGCCAAGCGCGAGGTCGAGGAAGGAATCGCGCGCCTGGGGGAAATGCTCGCACGGATCGAGGCGGAGCGCCGGGAGCGCGCGGCGGCGGTCGACGTCACGCTGCCCGGACGCAGGACTCGCGCCGGGTCGCTCCATCCGGTGACCCTGGTTCGCCGCCGGATCGAGGAGATCTTCCTGCGCATGGGCTACTCGATCGCGGATGGGCCCGAGATCGAGAACGATTTCCACAACTTCGAGGCGTTGAACTTCCCTCCCGAACACCCGGCGCGCGACGCGCAGGACACGCTCTTCCTCTCGGCGCCGGCGCCGTCGCCCCTGCTGCTCCGGACCCACACGTCGCCCGTGCAGATTCGCGAGATGAGAAAACGCGGCGCGCCGCTCAAGATCATTGCGCCGGGTCGCGTCTACCGCAACGAGTCGGTCGACGCCACGCACCAGCCGGTCTTCCACCAGGTCGAGGCCCTGGTCGTCGACCATGGAATCTCCATGGCTGACCTGAAGGGCACCGTCGAAACGTTCTTCGAGGCGCTCTTCGGCGCGGGCACGAAGGTCCGCATCATCCCGACCTTCTTCCCGTTCGTCGAGCCGGGCGCCGACGTCTATGTGAGCTGCATCTTCTGCCGCGGCGCCGGCTGCCGGACCTGCAAGGGCTCCGGCTGGATGGAGCTCGCCGGAGCGGGGGAAGTCCATCCCCGCGTTCTCGAGGCGTGCGGCATCGACTCGCAGGAGTGGAGCGGCTTCGCTTTCGGCCTGGGACTCGACCGCGTCGCGATGATGCTCTACGAGTTCCCGGATCTCCGACTTCTCTTCGAGGGGGACGAGCGCTTCCTCTCGCAGTTCGGGCCGGTCCCGTGAAGTTTTCGCTCGACTGGCTGGGAGATCACGTGTCCGTCGCCGACGCGGGAGGGGCCGACGGCGCGCGGAGCCTTCTCGATCGCGCAGGGCTTCCCGTCGAATCGGCGGAGGAGTTCGGCGGCGATGCCGTGTTCGACGTCGAGATCACGCCGAACCGTCCCGACGCGATGGGTCACCGGGGTCTCGCGCGCGAGGTCGCCGCCATGGCCGCGATTCCGTTCCGGGGTGACGGTGCGGACACTGTCGGAGAGATTCCGACCGGAGGCCCTGCGGTCGAAGAGCTCACGTCCGTCGAGGTTCAGGTTCCCCGCCTCTGCCGTCGTTTCGGGGCGCGCGTCATCCGTGGCACCCGAAGCGTTCCTTCCGCCGACCGCGTGCGCTCGCGCCTCGCGGCAATCGGCTCGAAACCGATCGACGCCGCGGTGGACGCGACCAACTACGCCCTTTGGGACTCGGGCCAGCCGCTACACGCGTTCGACCTCGACCGGCTGGCGGGGGGACGCATCGTCGTCCGCAAGGCAAAGCGGGGCGAGAAGCTCGTCACGCTCGACGGCATCGAACGCGAGCTCGAGCCCTCGGACGTCGTGGTCGCCGATGCCGAGCGCGCCGTGTCTCTCGCGGGGATCATGGGCGGCCTCGACACCGCCGTCACGGAGAGGACGACGAACGTGCTCCTCGAAGCGGCGTGGTGGGATCCGGTCGCGATTCGGCGGACGTCGCGCCGACTCGGCATGCACACCGACGCTTCTCACCGTTTCGAGCGCGGCGCAGATCCCGAGGCGATCCCGAACGCTCTCGATCTCGCCGCGCGGCTCCTGCTCGGTGCAGCGGGAGGGACGCTCGCGCCCGGCTGGATCGACGCGCGGGGGAG
>DASXTN010000036.1:0-3914 GCA_036505435.1 Thermoanaerobaculia bacterium
GCGCACGACGAGCCGGAAGGCGTGGGCGGTATCGAATGCCTACCCGACCGGCTCCGCGGAACGCGCTATTACAGGCCGGGTGATTCGGGCGAAGAAGCCGAACTCGCGCGTCGTCTGGCAGAGGTTCTGGAGAAGAGGCGCCAGAAGAGAAGTGAACCTTGAACCTTGAACTGGCTATGGTTCTTCTCTCCGGTAGTTCGGCGCTTCCTTCGTGATGATCACGTCGTGCGGGTGCGACTCTTTCAGGCCCGCCGAGGTCACCCGCACCATCTTCGCTTTCGTCCGCAGGTCCTCGATGGTGCGCGTGCCCGTCAGGCCCATGCCGCTGCGGATTCCACCGGTCAGCTGGTGGATCAGGCCTTCGACGGATCCCTTGTAGGGGACCATCGCCTCGATCCCCTCCGGAACGAGCTTCGACAGCGAGGCATCCGTCGAGGCTTCCACCCCCATCGACTCCTGGAAGTAGCGATCGGAGGAACCGGACTTCATCGCTCCGAGCGATCCCATTCCCCGGTACGCCTTGAACGTGCGGCCCTGGTAGAGGATAGTCTCGCCCGGGGATTCCTCGGTGCCGGCGAGAAGCGATCCGATCATGACGGCGTGGGCGCCGGCTGCGATGGCCTTCACGACGTCGCCGGAGAACTTGATCCCACCGTCCGCGATGAGGGGCACGCGCGTCCCCCGGGTGGCCTTCGCGCACTCGCGGATCGCGTGGATCTGGGGGACTCCGGCGCCCGTGACCACGCGGGTCGTGCAGATCGAGCCCGGGCCGATCCCGACCTTCACGGCGTCGGCGCCCAAGCGCACGAGGTCGCGCGCGCCCTCTTCTGTGGCGACGTTGCCGGCGATGATCGCCGTCGAGGCGAACTTCCTTCTCAGGATCTTCAGTCCGTCCAGAACCCCCTGGCTGTGTCCGTGCGACGAGTCGAGCACGAGCACGTCGACCTGCGCGCGGACGAGCTCTCTTGCCCGGTCGACCATGTCACTCGAGACGCCGACGGCGGCACCCACCCGTAGCCGTCCCAGGCGGTCCTTGGCGGCGTTCGGGTACTTGATCGCCTTCTGGATGTCCTTGACGGTGATCAATCCCTTGAGGTTCCCGTTGCGATCGACGACGAGGAGCTTTTCGATGCGGTGGCGGTGAAGGAGCTCCTTCGCCTGCTCGAGGGTCGTGCCGACCGGTGTCGTGATCAGTCGCTCCTTGGTCATCCTCGACGAGATCGGCCGGTCGAGCCGCGTCTCGAACCGCAGATCCCGGTTGGTCAGGATGCCGACGAGCTTGCCCTTCTCGTCGATAACCGGGACACCCGAGATCTTGTATCGCGCCATCAGTTCCAGCGCGTGGGCGATCTTCTGCTCCGGTTGCACGGTCACCGGATCGACGATCATTCCCGACTCGGACCGCTTGACGCGGTCGACTTCCTCGGCCTGGGCGGGGATCGGCAGGTTCTTGTGAATGATTCCGAGGCCGCCTTGCTGCGCCATCGCGATCGCAAGGCGCGATTCCGTGACCGTGTCCATTGCCGCCGAGACGATCGGAATGTTCAGCGGGACGGTATCGGTCAGCCGCGTCTTCAAGTCCACGTCTCTCGGATGGACGCGGGAGCGCGCGGGCAGGAGCAGGACGTCGTCGAAAGTGAGCGCGACGGTAAGCTCTTCGCGCGAGCGCCCCGAGACATCTCGCCGCGGCATCAGGCTCCCGCCGCGGCGGCGCCGTGGCACTTCTTGTACTTCTTACCCGAGCCGCAGGGGCATGGCTCGTTGCGCCCGACTTTGGGGGCGCTGCGTTGGATCGTCTCGACTTTCGCATCCTGCCCGCCCGAAGCGGCGGCCCCGTAGGAATAGTTGACGTTGGCGCGCCGGCGCGACGGCATTGGGACCGGAGCGTGTCGCGCCTCTTCGTCCAAGACCTCGCCCTCGACCTCGCGCGCGACGGGCTGGAGGCGGAAGAGGTACTGGACGATCTGGTCCTCGATGCGCTCCTTCATCAAGGTGAAGAGCTCGAAAGACTCTTTCTTGTACTCGACGAGCGGATCACGCTGGCCGTATCCGCGCAGACCGATGCCTTCCTTCAGGTGGTCGATCGCGAGCAGATGGTCCTTCCACTGCTGGTCGACCACCTGGAGCATCACGAACCTCTCGTGGAGGCGCATCGTCTCTCCGCCGAGCAGCTTCTCTTTCGCCTCGTAGATCTGGTGGATGGCCGTGAGCAGCGTCTCCCGAATCTCGTCCCGGTCCTTTCCGGAGAAATCGAGTGAGCCGGGCGCGATCCCGAAGTACTCCTTCAGATCGAGATCGAACGCCGGCAGATCCCACTCGTCCGGCCCCTTGTCTTCCGGAAGGTTCCTTCCGATCGTGTAATCGAGGATCACCTCGGCGAGCGCGAGGATCTCTTCCTTCCCCTGCTTGCCTCTCAGGATGTCGCGCCGAAGACCGTAGATCTCCTCGCGCTGACGGTTCATCACATCGTCGTACTCGAGGAGGTGTTTGCGGGTCTCGAAGTTTCGCCCCTCGACCTGCTTCTGAGCGCGCTCGATCGCGCGCGAGACCATGCCGTGCTCGATCGGGACGCCTTCCTCCATGCCGAGCTTGCGCATGACGTTCTGGAGCCGATCCGATCCGAAGATGCGCATCAGGTCGTCTTCGAGCGAGAGGTAGAACCGTGAGGAGCCCGGATCTCCCTGGCGGCCGCTGCGGCCGCGGAGCTGGTTGTCCACGCGGCGGGACTCGTGCCGTTCGGTGCCGAGGATGTGGAGGCCGCCCGCGGTGAGAACCTTCTCGCGGTCCCGGGCTGCTTCCGCGCGCAACTCCGCGAGCAGCTCGGCGAAGTCCTCGGTCGACTTCGTCTCCCCGCGCCGGTGCTCCGCGAAGGCGTCGGGATTGCCGCCGAGCACGATGTCGGTACCGCGGCCGGCCATGTTCGTCGCGATCGTGACGGATCCCGACTTGCCGGCCTGCGCGACGATCTCCGCTTCCTTCTCGTGAAACTTCGCGTTCAAGACGACATGCGGGACCTTACGCGACTTCAAGAGTCCCGAGAGCCGCTCGGACTTCTCGATCGAGACCGTGCCGACGAGGACGGGCTGGCCTTTCTCACGAAGCGCCACGATCTCGTCCGCGACCGCGTCGAACTTCTCGCGTTCCGAGGCGTAGACGACGTCCTGATGATCGATGCGGATCATCGGCATGTTGGTCGGTACGACGACGACGTCGAGCTTGTAGATCTGATGGAACTCACCGGCCTCGGTGTCCGCGGTGCCCGTCATGCCAGCGAGCTTCTCGTACAGGCGGAAGTAGTTCTGCAGCGTGATCGTCGCGAGCGTCTGGTTCTCCCGTTCGATCCGGACGCCCTCTTTCGCCTCGACCGCCTGGTGCAGGCCGTCCGACCAGCGCCGGCCCGGCAGGACCCGTCCCGTGAACTCGTCGACGATCAGAACCTGCCCGTCCTTGACCATGTAGTCGACGTCTTTCTTGTAGAGGGCGTGCGCGCGAAGGGCCTGCTCGATTCCGTGGAGGACGTCGATGTTCGTCAATTCATACAGGTTCTTGACACCGATCAGCCTCTCGGCTTTGGCAACGCCTTCCTCGGTCAAGACCGCCGTCCGCGACTTCTCGTCGACCAAGTAATCGCCGGTCGTCGTCTTGTTCCCGTACTTGTCCTTGGTCTCTTCCCCCTTCGAGAGGCGCGGGATGATCCGGTTGCACTTGTAGTAGATGTCGGTGTTCTCTTCCGATGGACCCGAGATGATGAGCGGCGTTCGCGCCTCGTCGATCAGGATCGAGTCCACCTCGTCGACGATCGCGTAGACGTGGCCGCGCTGGACCATGGACTCGAGCTCGAACTTCATGTTGTCGCGCAGGTAGTCGAAGCCGAACTCGTTGTTGGTTCCGTAGGTGACGTCGCAGGCATACTG
>DASXTN010000037.1:0-4188 GCA_036505435.1 Thermoanaerobaculia bacterium
CGCCGTAGACCGGGCCACCGACGTAGACGGGACGTTCCACGACCACGTATCGCGTCCGGTAGGGACGCACCGGAACCCAGTGCGCGTGGTAGGCGTGATGCGTGCGGCACGAGAATTCTGGGCTATAGAAGCCGTATCCCAGACGCGGCCGCCGGACGACTCGATAGCCGTACGGGACGTACGAGCCGACCCGGAAGTAGGGACTGCCGTAGACGGGGTATGGATCGCCGACTCCCACGGCGATCTCGCCGTGCGGCAGACGGAACCGCCCCTCGAACCGAACCTGCGCTTGCGCCGTAGGCGGCGTGAGAAACGCCAACGCCGCCGCGACGGCGGCCCCGAGAATCGCGTATCGAACCGCTCTCTTCATCCTGACCTCCCGACCGCGTCCTCCTGCGCGGGCACCGGAAGGAAAGGCAACCCGGATGCCAGAGCGATTCGATTGAAAGGAAACGGGTTACGCAATCCGCGTGCTCCGGCGATGTCCGCGGATCAGGTCAGACCGGCGTCGAATCAGAACAGTTCGGAATCCCCGGATTCTCGGCTCACCAGAATTTTCGAACGCGACCGACGGCCTTTCCCAGACCGAACAGAAGCTGCGTGGCGGAGGTCAGGCGCCCGAGCTTGGCGGAAAGTGAGTGTTTGCCGAACAGCTTGTTTCCGATCGTCCAGGCCGCGGCGGCGACGCCGGCGATCCACCCGACGGTCTTCCATCGAGCGCGTTTGTGATCGAGGTCCGCCCGCAGCCCGGCGACTTCGCGCGCGAGCGTGTCGCGTTCGAACTCACCGCGACGGCGAAGACCTTCGAGTCGGACTGCGTGACGCTCGCGCGTGTTCGCGCTCTTTTGCGCGCTCATTCCGACCCGGCGCGAAAGCGTTGCTCGAGATCTTCCTCGGACGCTCGCGCCTCCTCCTCTTCGTCGAAGTCCCGATCCTCGGCGGGACGAACGCTCGCTCTCTCGGCGGCCAATGCTTGCGCACCCGCCGGACCCTCGTCCTGGATCGCTTCCTCCTTCTTGATCGCGTCCAGGTCTTTCCTGATCTCGTCCCGCGTCACCGGAAAGTCGAAGGGGCGAACGCGCGCGAGTTTCCTCGCTCCGAAGATTGCCGCTGCCGCCGTAATCCCGAGGTACAGAAGCAAAGCGGTCGCGACCCCCGCAATCGGGCCGCCCAGCAATCGGGCGAGAACAGCGGCGACGAGCGCCGTGACGAGAAGGAGCGAGAGGACCGCGAAGGCAACGGCGAGCGACAAACCGACCGCGGCCGTCGCGAGGAGCGACTGCTTTTCCGCGAGCTCTTCCCGGAAGATCTCGGCGCGGGTCGTGATGAGCGCGCGGGCGGCGCGACGGACCGCGTCGAGCCGCTCCCTCCAACCCGGTTCCACGGCGTCCCCGGAAAAGTCGATCGGATCGGTTGCCATCAGCTCTTCGACCGACGCGAACGTTCAGGCCGCGCCGCCGACCTCGCGGTTCGCGAGCGCGGCGTCGAGCGGCGCGATGCGAATGCCCGTGATGCGGAAGCGCTCGTGGATCTTTCGCGCGATCTGCGCGGCACCGGGAGTATCACCGTGCAGGCAGATCGTATCCGCGCGAAGACTGATCCGGGAGGAGTCCTCCGCGATCACCACGCCGTCCCGAGCGAGTCTGACCGCCTGCTCCGCGGCTTCCTCGGGATCCGTGATGACCGCGCCCGGCCGCCCGCGCGGAACCAGAGTTCCGTCTGCCCGGTAGCGTCGATCGGCAAAGGCCTCCTCGGCAACCGGAAGTCCGACGTCCTGTCCCGCTCCGATGAGCATCGATCCGGCGGCGCCGACCAGAACGAGATCGGTGCCGACGCGCCGCACTCCTTCGGCGATCGCGCGAGCGACGTCCGGAAACTCGGCGCCGCTGTGGTAGAGCGCGCCGTGCGGCTTGACGTGGGTCAGCCGCCCCCCGCGCGAGCGGACGAAGCCCGCGAGCGCCGCGATCTGATAAACGACCAGGTTCTCGATTTCGTCGGCAGACATCTCCATCATCACGCGGCCGAAGTTTGCTCGGTCGGGATACCCGGGGTGAGCGCCGACTCGGACGCCTCGGGAGAGCGCCAGGTCGACCGTCTGGTCCATCGTGCTCGGATCGCCCGCGTGCATGCCGCAGGCGATATTTGCCGACGTCACGTAGGGCAGAAGCTCCGCGTCGTCCATTCCCTCACCGACGTCCGCGTTCAGATCGACGCTCAAGGCCGTGATGTTAGTTCAAGGTTCAAGGTAGCCCCATGGACTTCGCTACTCCGGATTTGGAGCCCGGGACTTGGGACTCCCAATGAGCTCCTCCAAGGCTTCCGCGAGGTTGATCGGGCGAAACCGGACGGGCGTGCCGGGCGGAGCTTGCGCCAGAAGTGGCCAGTCGCGCGCGATGACCGTGCCAATCTTCGCGTAGCCGCCGGTCACGGGCCGGTCCGGACCGAGGACGATCGGAAGCCCGCTCGCGGGGACCTGGATCGAACCGAGGGCCGTCCCCTCCGGCGCGATGTCGGGCGGCCGGCGAAGCTCCAGCGGAGGACCGTCGAGGCGGATGCCGCGCCGGTCGCTCACCGGCGAGACCCGATAAGTCCCCGAGAAGAAGAGCTCCGCGGCGCTCCCCGAAAAGAAGCCGGCCTGCGGTCCGGCGAGCACCCGCAAATCGAGGTTTCCGTATCTCTCGACGATGGCCGCGAGCCGCCCGGGCGGACGGCGCCGTGCGGCGAGTCGCTATTGTGCGACCACGTCTCCCCGGGCGAGCCGCCGGACAGGCTCGCCCGGTCGCCGCTCGACGAGGCCTCCTTGAACGCAGAGGTAAGCACGCGCACCGCTCTTCGCGTGTCCGAAAACGAGATGGTCGCCGGCCTTGACCTCGAAAGGGATTTCCATGGTAACCGCTGTTCCATTCCAACGCGCCTGGAGGTCCGCGCCCGTCACGCAGACGAGCGCGTCCGCGAACACGCGCAGCTCCGGGCCGGAGAGCGTCATTTCGAGAGCCGCCGCTCGGCGGGGATTGCCGAGGATCGCGTTACCGCGGTGGAGCGAGGCGAGATCCATTGCTCCGCCAGCGGGAACGCCGGACGCGCCGAGACCGAACCGTGGTCCTCCCTGGGCCGACGTGAACAGGCCCGGCGAGATCGTTCCGAAGAGCGGGTCTCCTTCGACGGCTGCGGACGCCTTCTCGCGCGTAGAGGTCCTCTCGAGCCGCCGCTCGAGCTCCTCGCCGTCGATCCTCTCGAACCGCACGCGATCTCCCGGGCGCAGGAGGGCCGGAGGATTCGCGGCGGGGTCGAAGAAGCGCGCGGGTGAGCGGCCGATGAGCCGCCACCCCCCCGGTGATTCGGTCGGATAGATGGCGGTGAACTCGCCGCCGATTGCGACACTTCCCGCCGGAACGCGGGGGCGCGGGCTGTCCCGTCTCGCGGAAGCGAGCTCTGGGGGAAGTCCGGTCAGATAGGCGAAGCCGGGCGAGAAGCCGAGAAAGGCGACCGTGTACTCCGCGGCCGCGTGGCGGCGGACGAGGTCCTCGGGATCCATTCCGCGTTCGCGAGCGAGCAGCGGGAGATCGAGTCCGGTCTCTCCTCCATAGGCGACGGGAATCCGAAACAGGCGGGAGTCCGGAGGGCTCGAAGCCGGCTGCTCGCCGATTCGCCGCAGACGTCTCGATAGGGACTCGCGGTCCGTCGCCGCGGGATCGAAGACGATGAAAAGCGCCCGGGCGCCGGGAATCGCGTCCAGGAGGCCTCTCGGCCGCCGGGTGGTCAGTCGTTCGGCGAGCGCGACGGCCGCACGGTTCGCGTCGCCCTGCCCGGCGTCCGGAAACTCGACGAGGACGGATCCTTCGGAGACGTCCTGGAAATCGACTTTCATCTTCCCAATGTCACCCGCGGCCTCTCCTCGCGTTTCGCTCAGGACGGCGCGGTCCGCCGCGAGGGACCCCACCGCCGCCACGCGAAGTACACGGGCACTCCCGTCGCGACGAGCGCGTATCCGGGCCAGGTCGTCCGCGGGTTTCCCGCGAGCAGAACCGCGATCAACACGGCGCCCGCCGCCGCATAGAGGAGCGGCAGATAGGGGTAACCGGGCGCCCGGAACGGACGCGGAAGATCCGGGCGTCTGCGCCGCAAGACGATCACCGCCACGACGAGCAGCACGTAGAACAGGATGTCGGCGGAGATGACGTACTCGAG
>DASXTN010000038.1:0-5624 GCA_036505435.1 Thermoanaerobaculia bacterium
CTCGGCGGAGGCTGGCTCCCCCTCGTCTTCGATGACGAAGAGACGCTTCCCGGGAGAAACGTCGCGCATTCCTTTGACTTTGAGCATTTGCATTCAGTTTAAACGATCTCGGTGGGCTTTGACCCTTCTTAAGCTGTTGCAGCGGGGCTCGGCCGGGTTCGGCTAGTCCGGGAGGGAGCGATGGATCTCGCGACGATCCGCGAGCTTTACGACTACAACCGGTGGGCCAACAGCCGGTCCCTCGAAGCCGCCTCGAAGGTTTCGCACGAACACTTTACGAGGGAAATCGGGGGGAGCTTCGCGTCGCTTCGGGGAACTCTCGGGCACCTCTACGGGGCCCTTTGGGACAGGGGGACGGGGGTGAGAGGCGCGTTCTATAACGGCGGACTATCCGTCGGCTCGAAGTGCGCGTGCTCTCGCTCGCGATCGGAAGCGGACAGGCTCTGAAGGATCCGAATGCATCGGTTCCACCTGAGGATCGCCTCGTCGTTTCCCGCCGGGCGGATCTTCTCGGCGCGCTCGAACCAGGTGAGCGCGTCTTCGAACAGGACGATGAGCGTGTGCTCTGCGCGCCCCGCGGCGAGCAACGCCTTCGCGAACCGCTCCCGCGCGATGCCGATGTAATAGAGCCGCTCATAGGGATCCTGCAAGCGCTGAAACGTACTCTCCGCCTCCGAGCGGCGGTCCGACGGCTCCCCGCGGAACTGGTCGGTGATCGCGAGCCCGAGCAGCCGCAATGCCGTCTGGTCCTCCCGGTCGACGGCGAGCACATCGCGACAGATGGATTCCGCCTCTCCCGGCTCGTTCAGCAACCGGTACCAGTCCGCTTTGGCCGTCGCCTCGGGAATCGCCTCCTTCGAGATCGCCTTCAACTGATACATGAGAAGCGCCTCCTCATAAGAATAGCCCTGCAGGTCGCAGCTGTCAGCTCTCCGCCTTCCCTGAGCCGAAGATCTTCCCGAGAAATCGCGCGACGGGGTCATAGTAGTCGTCCACGACCCGTTCCTTCAAAGGAATGATCGCGTTGTCGGTGATGCGGATGTCTTCCGGACACACTTCGGTGCAGCACTTGGTGATGTTGCAGTAACCGATTCCGAGCTCGTCCTTCAAGAGCTTCGTCCGTGAGACGTCGTCTAAGGGGTGCATCTCCAGAGCGGCGACGCGAACGAAGAAGCGCGGACCTCCGAACTCCCTCTTCTTCTCGTGGTCCCGCAGGACGTGGCAGACGTTCTGGCAGAGAAAGCACTCGATGCACCGCCGGAACTCTTGAACACGGTCGATGTCCGCCTGCGACATCTTCCAGTCGGTGCCGGCGCGGGGATGAAACGGCGGAATCCTGCGGTTGACCTCGTAATTCCAGGACACGTCGGTCACGAGGTCCCGAATCACCGGAAAGGCCCGCATGGGGGTCACCGTGACCGGCTGATCGAGCGGCAGCGAGTCCATGCGGGTCTTGCACGTCAGTCTCGGCCGGCCGTTCACCTCCGCCGAGCAAGAGC
This sequence comes from Thermoanaerobaculia bacterium, assembly GCA_036505435.1. Lineage (GTDB taxonomy): Bacteria > Acidobacteriota > Thermoanaerobaculia > UBA5066 > Gp7-AA6 > Gp7-AA6. Next base: position 1,500 of record DASXTN010000038.1, read on the forward strand.
CGCAGCGCCCTGCCTTGCAGTTCCAGCGGACGGCGAGATCCGGTGCGAGGTGACCCTGAACGTAGTGCAAGGCATCGAGGACCACCATTCCGGGCGCGACCGGCACGCGGTATTCGACGGGCGCGCCCCCTTCGGAAGTGCCTCGAAAAACGTGAAGCACCGCCTCTTTCACGGCGACTCCACGAGCGCTGCGAGCTCGGCGGGCATCTCGGGCACGGGCCGTTCGGCGAGCTCCATCCCCTCTTTCGCGCGGCGTACGACGATATTGCGCCGGCCCCACCCGGGATCCGACTTCGGGAAGTCGGTTCTGCTGTGGGCGCCGCGGCTCTCGTGGCGCGCGAGTGCGCTCCTCGCGACCGCCTCTGACACGGTCAGCATCGACTTCAAATCCCGCGCGAGGTGCCATCCGGGGTTGAAGAGGCGAGAGCCTTCGACGCGAACGCGATGAGCACGCTCCGAGAGATCCGCAAGCTTTTCCAGTCCGAGCACGAGATCCTCCTCGTTGCGGAAGATTCCCACGAGTTCCTCCATCGTGTTCTCCAGGTCCCTGTGGATCACGTAGGGGCTTTCTCCTTCCGGGCGCTCGAAGACCTCGAGCATTTCGCGCGAGGCGTCCTCGATCTCTCCCGCGGTTGGAGTGACCGCCCGCGTGCGGTTCGCATGGTCTGCGGCGGCGAGCCCCGCACGTCGGCCGAAGACCAACAGATCGGAGAGCGAGTTGCCGCCGAGGCGGTTCGCCCCGTGAAGACCGGCCGCGACTTCCCCCGCGGCAAAGAGGCCGGGCACCGTCGAGCTGGCGGTTTCCGCGTCGACACGCACGCCGCCCATCATGTAGTGGCAGGTCGGCCCGACCTCCATGGGACCCTTCGTGATGTCGACGTCGGCGAGCTCTAAGAACTGATGGTACATGCCGGGTAGCTTGCGTTTCACGTAGTCCGCGGGCTTGTGCGAGATGTCGAGATATGCCCCGCCGTGCTCCGTGCCGCGTCCCTCGCGGACCTCCGTGTAGATCGCACGCGCGACGACGTCCCGCGTCGAGAGATCCATCTGCTTCGGGTCGTACCGCTCCATGAACCTCTCGCCGAGGCGGTTGCGCAGCATCCCGCCCTCGCCGCGAACGGCCTCGGTGACGAGGATCCCCTGGACGCCCGGCGGCCAGACCATCCCCGTTGGATGGAACTGCACGAACTCCATGTCCTGGAGTTCCGCGCCTGCGTCGTAAGCGAGCGCCATCCCGTCGCCCGTGTACTCCCACGAATTCGACGTGATCCGCCACGCTTTGCCGATGCCACCGGTCGCGAGCACGACCGCCTTGGCCTTGAAGACGACGAAACGGCCCTGCTCGCGCCAGTAACCGAACGCGCCACAGACCCGATCGCCGTCGCGAAGCAGCCTCGTCACGGCGCACTCCATGTAGACATGGAAGCCCATCTGGACTCCACGGTCCTGCAGAGTCCGGATCATCTCGAGACCGGTCCGGTCTCCCACGTGGCAGAGGCGCTTGAACGAGTGGCCACCGAACGCTCTCTGGAGAATCTCGCCCTCTTCCGTCCGGTCGAAGAGCGCTCCCCACTGCTCGAGCTCGCGAACGCGGTCCGGAGATTCCTGCGCGTGAATCTGCGCCATCCGCCAGTTGTTCAGGAACTTCCCGCCGCGCATCGTGTCGCGAAAGTGAACGCGCCAGTCGTCGGCGCTGTCCACGTTCGCCATCGCCGCCGCGATGCCGCCTTCGGCCATGACGGTGTGCGCCTTTCCGAGGAGCGATTTGCACACGATCCCGACGCTCGCTCCTTGCGCGAGCGCCTCGATCGCCGCTCGCAGGCCGGCTCCGCCCGCCCCGATCACCAGGACGTCGTGCTCGTGCGTCTCGTATTTCTCCCCTCTCCCGGCGGGAGAGGGGCCCGGGGTGAGGGGCGTGCTCAAGCCGCGAACTTCTTCACAGCAACCGGAGATCCCGAATCGTCCCGCGAGCGAGCTCGCGTACGTACAGGTCCGCCAGGCCGACAGAGACGAGACTGAACCACGCGAAGAGCCCATGCCGCTCGTTCAACTGGCTCGCCCAGCGCCAGACCCGATGCCGCGCGCGGTTCGACGCGGAGCAGGAGAAGCAGTCGACCCGCCCGCCGACCAGGTGGCGGAGCGAATGGCAGGAGAACGTGTAAAGCGTGAGCAGGGTGACGTTCGCCGTCAGCACGATCGAGCCGACTCCGACGCCGAACCGGCCGTCGAAGCGGAACGAGAGGATTGCGTCCGTCCAGAGGAACACGAGGAAGAGCAGCGCGAGATACAGGAAAAAGCGGTGGAGATTCTGCAGCACGAGCGGAAAGGACGTCTCGCCGCGATAGCCGCGCCGCCCTTCGCCGACCGCACAGGCGGGTGGATCGAGGAAGAACGCACGGTAGTAAGCCTTACGGTAGTAGTAGCAGGTCGCGCGGAATCCGAGCGGTCCCGCCAGGATCAGTAGGGCCGGCGAAAAAGGCCACCAGCGATGCCCCGGGTCGATCAGAGGCGAATAGAAGGGCGAAAGATAGGGACCCCATTCGTAAAACCTTCCCTCCAACGCGCGAGCGGTTGCATAAATCGCGAAGAGGCCGAGCAAGAGGACCACCGGTAGGAGCTCGATCCACCACGCGTCTCGCCGCAGTGTCGCGCCAAAACGGCTCTGAGCCGGAACGCCTCGAGCTTCCGACATCGCGGGCACCTCTCGCAAAGAAAACCGCGCCGATTCTAATGGAGAGAATGTCGACGGATGGTTGAAGCGCTCGACGGACCCCGCGCCAGCGTCGAAAGGAGAGGCGCGGTTTCAGCGCGCCGGCCGGACGTCTCGAGGCTCTTCGTCGGCGGGCCGCGCCGGGGTGATCCGTTCCCAGCTCTCCCCGATCCGCTCGAACTTCTCCGTCGCCGCCGGGATGAATTCGGTTCCATCCCAGATGTGCCGCTCCACGGCAACTCTCGGCAGATCGATTCGCAGCACGTTGAACGAATTCGGCTCCCCCCGCTCACGGGTGGAGGTGGCGGTCCCCGCTTGCACGAGGAGCGCCGAGCGGCCCGGGAGCCGATAGCGGATCGCCGTATGCGCGGTATGGGAGACGTGCAGGTGGCCCGAGACGATCACGTCGGCGCCGCAGGCGACGAACGTCTCCATCGCCATTCGAGCCCGGCCGACGACGTCGTCCTCGGCATGGCCCTCCGGAAGGTCGAACGGGTGGTGGGTCACGATGATCCGCGTGATCCGGTCGGGGAGCTCGCAGAGCCTCTCCCGCACGCGCGAGACCTGCCGCTCGTTGATACGCCCTCCTTTGAACGTCAGCGAGCGAGCCGTATTGATTCCGATGACCGCGATCTCGTCGTCCCGGAAGTAGGGCTCGAGCTCCTCGGTCACGTAGCGCCGGTAGCGCCCGAGCGGTCGCAGGAACCGCAACGCGACGTTGTAGAGCGGGACGTCGTGGTTGCCCGGAACCACGACCTGCGGTTGAGGCAAGGCGCGGAGGAAGTCGCGGGCTTCTCGAAACTGCCAGGCCCGCGCGCGCTGCGTCAGATCGCCGGAAACGAGGACGAGATGTGGGCGCAGCTTTGCCGCGGCGTCGAGGAGCGGTCCGAGGGTCGCGGGATTTGTCCGCCCGAAGTGGAGATCGGAGAGGTGCAGCAGGGTCCTCATCGCGTGCCTTCGTTCTCCTGTTCGCCCGGCACGATGACGCTGAGCGCCAGTCGGCGCACGCGATATCGCAACGGCGTCGGAAGCAGCGCGACCTCGCCGTCCGTTGCCACGCGCGCGCGATCTCCGCAGGTCATGATCCGAAGCTCGGTCGCTCGAAGGAATTCGAAGCCGGTCGCGCCGCGCAGCCGTCTGAGCAACGCGCGGAGCCCGAGAAAGACCAGATCGAGCGGCCGCGCCCGAGGGGCGAGGTACACGGACAGCTCTCCACGATCGAGGCGGTCCCGGGTCCCGATGTCGAAACCTTCCATTTCGTAGGCGTTGTTGCCGACGAACACGAACGGGGTACGCCGGTGGATCTCCCGGCCGTCGACCGTCAGGACGAGGTCGAGAGACCGATGACGGTGGAGCGCGTGGAGAGTCGCCCAGACGAAAGCGGGCCACTTTCCCCAGCCGAGCCGCTCGCGCCG
>DASXTN010000039.1:0-2632 GCA_036505435.1 Thermoanaerobaculia bacterium
AATGGCCACGCGCCCGCAGAGGACGCAGTGGAACACTTCCGTCAGCACGGCGGCGATCCGATCGTCGGAGGGGTGCCAGTCGGATGGGCTGACGTCGAGTTTAGTCGGAAGAAGGGTCATCGGCGTCCGGCAGGTCTGGCAAGTCACCTGTGGTTCTTTCGGCAAGGCCTTCCTCTCTCCCGTTGGATGCCAGGCTGCAATCCGCGTTTCAGCATCCTTCGCGAGTCAGTGTTGGGGTGGACGTTTCGGAGCGGAGTTGCCAGTTTGTGAAAAAGCGATATATAAGTAATTGCTTATATATCTATTCTCAATTCTCAACTTTCAACTCCCTGGAACATTCCCTCCGGGACCCAGTCTCGCAGCCAGCGGAAGAGCTGGTCCGAGGAGCCTGCATCCGCCGGGCGGCCGGCGACTCACCTCCCTCCCTCAGAAGCGCAGAAAGGCAGTGAAGGTCGCCGAGACCCCGGGTGCGAGCACGGCGCGCGAGTCGGGGCTGACGAGGTATGCCTTGTCGAGCAGGTTGCGTAAGTACGCCTGGAGCTCGAGCCAGTCCGTGACGCGGTACCCGCCGCCCAGATCGACGAGGCCGTAGCCGGGGGTCTCGACCTCGGTCGGGCCGGGATTGGCATCCCCCGCGTGGACGACGCCGCGAACCTGCGCGAAGCCGCGACCGAAGCTCTTTCGGAGCTGCAGCATCACCGACTCCGGCGGGACGTCGTCGAGGGCTGCCTCGTCGTCCGTCGTGACGCCGCGCTCGACCTGAGCCGCGAGGGCGAGCGAGAAGCCCGCAGGCAGATCCGCCTGGGTCTCGAGCTCCAAGCCGCGCAGGCGCGCGCGCCCGCGATTGCGGAAGAAGAAGTCGTCCGGGTTCTCCCCCGGAAAGCGCTCGATTAAGTTCGAGATGCGGTACTGGTAGGCATAGAACGCGGCACGATACCAGGACCCCGTGTAGCGCAGAGCCAGATCAACCTGGAGGCTATTCTCGGGCTGGAGATCCGGGTTGCCCGTGATGAAGCCGCGCCCGGACGGGCCCCGGAAGTACCGGTCCGAGAGCACCGGATCGCGGAATCCGCGCGAAAACTGGCCCGTCGCGGTGAAGCCGCGGAAGGAGCCTGCCGTCAGGGCGAAGAACCCGGAGACGGCGCCGTGGAAGGTGGACCGGTCGCCAAAATAGCCGTCTTGGTTGCGAGTCGTCACGCCATCGCCCCGAATGCCGCCCGCGGCCGTCAGCTTCGGGAAGAGCTCCCCCTCCGCGGTGACGTAGCCTCCGACGTCGGTGCGGCGAGCGTCGTCGATCGACACGTTGACGATCTTCACCGGCGGGTCGTCGTGCACGATCGAGATGTCGAGCGCGTTGAGGTCGAAGCGCCCGTTCACATCCAGCCCGGCCTCCACGCGGACCGGCCCGAAGAACTTTTCGGCGAGGCCGCGCACCTGGAAATCCTTCGCGCGGACGTCGGCGCGCTCGATGGAGCGGGGGGTCATCAAGCTCGCGAAGCGGTCCTGATCCGTGGTGAGGTCGTAGGAGCCGATGAAGGCCGTCAGACTCATGCGCGCGAGGCCTCCCGCCGGGTCGAGCTCGTAGGCGAGCGTGAAACGGCTGGAGTTCTCCTTGGGATAGAGGAAGCGCACGGTTCGCGAGTTGTTGCGCGGCCTCTCGATGTCGCGCCCGTAGTCCCCCTGCCAGCCGAGCGTGAGGAGCCCCGGTCCAAGCCTGCGGCCCGCCCGCACCAGCACGCCGCTGTCGCGGAAGCCCGAGTTGAAGACCGCGCCGTCGGGGCTGTCCCAGTCGCCGTACTCGCGCCAGTGGCCGAGCACGAGGAAGCCCCCAGACTCGCCGATGGCTCCGGAGACCGAGACGCCTCCCCGTCCGCCGGGCGTGCCGACGGCGACCTCTCCCGTGGCCCGCACGGACAACGGCCCGCCCGGCCGGATCCCCGGCGTGCGCGCGGCGATCACGCCGCCGAAGGCGTCTGAGCCATACGCGACCGAGCCGGGCCCGCGCGAGACCTCGACCGCCTCGAGCACGAAGGGATCCAGAAATGTCGCGCTCGGCCCGACGCGGCGCTCTGAGCTCACGCGGGCGCCGTCGATGAGGATGAGGCTGCGCCCGCGCGCCAGTCCTCGAACGGCGGGAACGGCGGCCTCGCCTTCGGAGACCTGGGTGACGCCCGCGACGTTCTCGAGCGCCTGGGTCAGGTTGGCCGGCTGGCGGGACTCGATGTCTCCTCTCGGAACGATCGCCGTGCCGGCCGCCGGCGCCGACTCGATCGATGGCGCGGCGCCCGCCGTGACCGTGACGCTCTCCTCGGCGATCGGTTCGACGGCGATCGTCACCGGACCCTCCTCCGGCAGCTTCTCGACGCGGAAGGGCTTCATGTACTGGCCCCCCGGCAGAACGACGAGGACCTCGAAGGGCGGCGCCGGCGTCGGAAGCCATGTGAAGGTGCCGGCGGCATCGGTGCGCTGGGTTCCGGTCGAACCGAGCAGCGAGATCTCGGCGCCCGCGATCGGAGCTCCGGTCGCGCGCAGCACCACGCGCCCCTCGAGGGCGAGCGCCCCGACCGAACCGAGAAGGGCCGCGGCCGCCAAGAGGACCGCCGTCCGCGCGGAGCGCGTCACCGGGAGGTCG
>DASXTN010000040.1:0-3254 GCA_036505435.1 Thermoanaerobaculia bacterium
GAGGCCGCATCCTCACCGTCGCGGGGGCGGCGCGGAGATCCACGCGTTGCGAGACTTCGTGTCGGGCGATGATCCCCGGGACCTTCACTGGAAGCAGTCCGCCCGAATGCGCCGGTGGATCGTCCGGGAACGGGAGGCGGAGCGTGACCGGGCGGTTTTCCTCGTCATCGACAATGTGCTCTCGGACCGAAGCGATTCGGCCGCCCTCGAGCGGTTCGAGGAAACCATTTCCCGCTGCGCGGGGCAGGCGTTGCTGCTCCTCTCGCGAGGGGCGGAAGTGGGACTCCTGTCGCGCGGGATCAAAGTGCCTCCTCGCGCCACCCGGGGCCAGCGGGGCCGAATACTCGAGGCGCTCGCGAGGGTCGAAGCGATCGCGCCGGCCGGGGCGCCGGATTTTCCGCGCGTCCGGAGAGGCGACCACCGTGTGGTGATTTCGTGACGTCCCGATCGATGCCGATGGCTCTCCGAGGGAGTTACATCCAGGTCCTCGGACCGGCCGCGCTCCTCGCGCCGCTGCCGCTCTTTTGGACGCGCGGGGCGTCAGCGGTCGCGATCGCTCTCTACGAGTCCGCTCTCATCCTCCTCTTCCTGCGGGCACGCGAAGGGCGCCCGGTTCGGCTCTCCAATGCCGTTCTGAACGGAATCGGGCTGACGTACTTCTTCTGGCTGGGAGCGGAAACGGCGCTGCTCCGTCCGGGCCTGCTTCGCTCCGTTTCGCATCTGCTGCTCTTCACGATGATTGCAAAGCTCGCTTCGCTCAAGCACACCGGAGAGGCGCGCACGGCGCTGCTCGTCATCTTCTTGATCGTGCTCGCGGCGGTTTCCTCGTCCACCCACGTCGTTTCGCTCGTCTACTGCGCCGTCATGGCCGTGCTGGCATTTCGGACCCTCGCCCGTATCGCAGTTCTCGCCGACTTCGAGGAGGGGCCGCCGGCGCGCGTCCTGAAGGCCGTGCCGACCCCCGGCCTCTCGGTCGCGGCGATCATCGTCGGAACGCTCCTCGGAGCGCCGCTCTTCTTCCTGCTGCCTCGCCTCCACGGCCCGTACGCCCTTTCCCCAATCCGCTTCGAAGATTCCAACCCGACCGCCGTCTCCACCGACCGGGTGGAGCTCGATTCGTTCGGCGGCGCGAAGCGAAGCGACCGCGTCGTGCTCCGGCTCTCGGTCGACCCGCCCGTCGCCTTGCCCGACCTGCTCCGCCTGCGCGAGGCGGTGTTCACCCAATATCGAAACGGGGTCTGGACCCGCAGCGCCCGCGCCGCGCGGGAAATTCGAACCGTGCCCGGCATTCAGCTCGTCTCGGACCAATCGATGCTCCCCGAAAACCGCCTCGCACGGCTCTCCGTCGACGAAAACCTTTTCGGCAGCGGATTTCTCTTTCTGCCGTACCGGTCTTCGCACGTCTGGGTCGAGCGCGGACGCTCCAATCTCCTGTCAGACGGAACCGTGCAAGCCTCCTCGAGCCGCGCGACCGTGCGATACGAGGTATCGGTCGGAAAGGAGGAGGCGCGCGGAGGAGGGCACAGCGCGATCGACCCGGCCGCGGTGCCGCCCGCGGTCCGAGACTATGCGTGGAAGCTGACGGCGGGTCTCACAAACCCCGAGGAAATCGCCGTCCGTATCGTGGCTCATTTCCGGACGGGCTTCGTATACACGCTCGATCCTCCGAGGGGAACCGGTGACCCGCTGATCAACTTCCTCCTGCGTTCGAAGGCCGGTCACTGCGAATACTTCGCTTCCGCCGCCGCGATGATGCTCGCGGCCCGCGGCGTGCCCGCGCGTCTGGTCACCGGGTCCTATGGCGGGGAAGTCGGCGCACTCTCCGAGACGATCGTGGTTCGCGGGGCGAACCTCCACGCGTGGGTCGAGGCGGATCTCGACGGCTCGGGGTTCCAGGTCGTCGAGCCGACGCCTCCGTCCGGCGTGCCTCCGGCGACCTCGCGAGTCTCGTGGTGGAGACGGCTCGTCACGGTGGGTCGGGAGATCGAGGTGTTCTACGACCGGCGGATCCTCGGATTCGACTCGGGCGATCAGCTCCAGCTGACGCATACCTTCCGCGACTCGTTCAGCGGCGCGACCCGCAGCCTCAAGTTCTGGAAGGGAACGTCCACCGGAGTCCTGCCGGACGGTGCGAAGGTCGCCGTGGTCCTGCTGGGCCTTTCGGTGCTGGCGCTGATCGCACTCCGAGGAATCGTACGGCGTCCGGCCCTCCCGCCCGCGACGCGCGCGTATCTCGCCCTCCGGCGACTTCTCGCGCAGAGAATCGGCGTCGTCGGCCCGGGCGTTGCGCCCGCCGAAGTCGCGCGGCGCTTCGAAGAGCGGGCGCCCCTATCCGGGGAGGACGCGCGCGCGGTGGTCGGGGCGTACTGCGAAAGCGCATTCGGTGGGCGAGCGACCGATGCGGCAACCGCGCGCGAGCTCCGCGAGCGCTTGAAGAGGCTGAAAAAGCTGGCGGGTTAGCGAATCGCGGATGCTCTCAGGGCAACCTCGGGAGCCGTCGGCCATGGAGGACCGTCACGATCCAAACCGTCTCTTTCTCGATCCGGTACCAGACGCGGTAGGTTCCAAGAGCTCGCGGTAGCCGAGATCGGGAAACTCCGGCACTGTCCGTCCGCTTTCGGGGAAGGAGGCGAGACGTTCGGTCGAGTGCAGGACTCTCTCGACGAGCGCTTCGGCGGCTCGAGGTGAATCCCGTGCGATGAAGTCGTCGATTTCGCGGAGGTCGTCGCGCGCCCGCTCGGCCCACCTTACCTTCGCCAAGAAGCGGCCTCGGCTCGCACTTCCTCAGCGGAGAAAGTGCGGCCGGCCGCGATGTCCGCTTCGGCGGCCGCGAGCTTTTCGCGCAGGTACAGGCGGTAGATCAATTCCTCGATCTCGACCGGTTCGGGCAGCTGATCCAGCAACTGGATCACTTCTTCCTTTGCAATAGTCACAGTCTCATTCTACCGGATCGCGGAGGACTTCCCCGCCATCAGTAAGCATTTCGGTGGCGCAGCCCGTATCGCAGCGTCAACCACAGAATCTTGAGATCCAGCGCGAGCGACCAGTTCTCGATGTAGTAGAGGTCGTACTCGATCCGTTTCGCCAGACTGGTCGCGCCACGCCAGCCGTTGACCTGCGCCCATCCCGTCATGCCGGCGCGAACGCGGTGACGCAACATGTACTGAGGAAACTTCTCCTTGAAATCGCGAACGAATTCGGGACGCTCGGGCCGCGGACCGACGAGCGACATCTCTCCCTTCAACACGTTCACG
>DASXTN010000041.1:0-2735 GCA_036505435.1 Thermoanaerobaculia bacterium
AATGGCCACGCGCCCGCAGAGGACGCAGTGGAACACTTCCGTCAGCACGGCGGCGATCCGATCGTCGGAGGGGTGCCAGTCGGATGGGCTGACGTCGAGTTTAGTCGGAAGAAGGGTCATCGGCGTCCGGCAGGTCTGGCAGGTCACCTGTGGTTCGTTCGGCATGGCCTTCCTCTCTCCCGTTGGATGCCAGGCTGCAATCCGCGTTTCAGCATCCTTCGCGAGTCAGTGTTGGGGTGGACGTTTCGGAGCGGAGTTGCCAGTTTGTGAAAAAGGCGATATATAAGTAATTGCTTATATATATCTATTCTCAATTCTCAAGTTTCGACTCCCTGGAACATTCCCTCAGGGCATGTACCCGCGGCGAATGGTCGAGGCGCTCGAAAGCGACTATTCGGCTGTCGCGCACTGGATGGGGAAGGAGCGACGGTCCCCGACGCGAATCCGCCAAGGCGATCGGCCTCAAGCCATTGTCGCGTGAGCGCGTCACCCATGGCGCGCAGCGTATCGCGGCCTCCGGCCGCAGGCCTCAGAAGCGCAGAAAGGCGTTGAAGATCGCCGAGACCCCCGGTGCGAGCACGGCGCGCGAGTCGGGGCTGACGAGGTACGCCTTGTCGAGAACGTTGCGCACGTAAGCCTGGAGCTCGACGAGATCGCCGAACTTGTAGCCGCCGCCGAGATCCAGCAGACCGTACCCCGTTCGCGCGCGCTCCGTCGGCCCGGGGTTGGCGTCGCCGGCGTAGACCGCGCCGCGCGCCTGCACGAACGCGGGCCCAAAGGTCTTTCGCAGCTGGAGCGTCATCGACTCCGGCGGGATGTCGTCGATCGGCACATCGTCGTCGAGCGTGACGCCGCGCTCGATCTGTGCCGCCAGCGCCAGCGTCAGACCCGCGGGAAGGCCCGCCTGCACCTCGATCTCCAGCCCCCGCAGCCTGGCCTCCCCGCGGTTGCGGAAGAAGAAGTCGTCGGGGAGCGTGCCCGGGTAGCGCTCGATCAGGTTTTTGATCCGGTACTCGTATGCGTAGAAGGCCGTGCGGACGCCGGGCCACGCGTAGCGCAGCGCGACGTCGAACTGGTCGCTCGTCTCGGGTACCAGGTCCGGGTTGCCTGTGATGAAGCCCCGGCCCGAGGGGCCGCGGAAGTAACGGTCCGAGAGCACGGAGTCGCGGAACCCGTGCGCGTACTGGGCGGACGCGGAAAAGCCGCCGAAGGAACCGGCCGTCAACCCGACGAAGCCCGAGGCGTCCGTGTTGGAAGTGGACCGGTCGCCGAAATAGCCGCCCTCGTTCCGCGTGGTCACGCCGTCGCCGCGCACGCCGCCCGACAGCGTCAGCTGCGGCAGAAGCCCGGCCTCGGCCGTCAGGTAGCCGCCGACGTCCGTGCGATGCGCGTCGTCGACCGAGACGTTCACGGTTTCCACGATCGGGTCCGCGTAGCGCACCGCGATGTCGAGGGCATGCAGCCCGTAGCGGCCGTTGACGTCCACGCCGATCTCGACGCGAACGGGCCCGAAGAACCGTTCCGCGAATCCGCGGAACTGGAAGTCGTTGGCCGTCACGTCGGCACGCTCGAGGGAGGCCACGGTGGTCGAGGTCGCGAAGCGGTACTGGTCCGTGATGAGGCCATAGGAGCCGAGGAAACCCGACATGCCGATGCGCGCGAAGCCGGCGACCGGCTCGGTCTCGTACGAGAGGGTGAACCGACTCGAGTTCTCTTCCGGGTAGAAGAAGCGCACCGTCCGCGAGTTGTTCCGCGGCCGGTCGATGTCCCGCCCGTAATCGCCTTCCCAGCCGGCGGTCAGCGTTCCGGGGCCCAGCCGATAGGCGGCGCGCAGCAGAACGCCGCTGTCCCGGAAGCCCGAGTTGAACACTTCGCCCTCGGGGCTGTCCCAGTTGCCGTACGAGCGATAGTGGCCCGAGACGAGGAAGCCCCCCGCTTCCCCGATCGGCGCGGAGACGGCGACGCCGACGCGGCCGCCCGGGGTTCCCACGCCGTAGTCGCCGATCGCCTCGACGCGCAGGGGCGCGCCGGGCGCCACACCGCGGGTCCGCGCCGCGATGACGCCCCCGAACGCGTCCGAACCGTAGGCGACCGAGCCCGGTCCTCGCGAGACCTCGATTCCCTCGAGCAGGAAAGGATCCAGGTACGTGGCGCTCGGCCCGACCCGTCGCTCGGAGGAAACCCGGGCGCCGTCGACGAGAATGAGGCTGCGCCCGCGCGCGAGACCGCGAACGGCCGGAACTCCGGCCTGGCCCTCCGAGACCTGCGCCACGCCCGCGACGTTCTCCAGGGCCTGCGCGAGGTTGGCCGGCTGACGCGACTCGATGTCCGTCTTTGGCACGATGGTCGTTGCATTTGCGGGCGCTGACTCGATCGTCGGCGCGGCGCCGGCGGTCACGATGACGGCCTCCTCGGCGAGGGGTTGGACCGCGATGACCACGGGCCCGGATTCGGGCAGCGACGCGACCGCGAAGGGCTTCATGTAGCGGCCGCCGGGAAGCACGACGAGCACCTCGAAGGGCGGCGCGGGACTCGGCTGCCAGGTGAAGCGTCCGTCCGCGTCGGTGCGCTGCGTCCCGGTCCAGCCGAGAAGGGAGATCTCGGCGCCCGCGATCGGAGCTCCGGTCGCGCGCAGCACCACGCGCCCCTCGAGGGCGAGCGCCCCGACCGAACCGAGAAGGGCCGCGGCCGCCAAGAGGACCGCCGTCCGCGCGGAGCGCGTCACCGGGAGGTCG
>DASXTN010000042.1:0-4313 GCA_036505435.1 Thermoanaerobaculia bacterium
GGTTGATTCGTTTTGATCAGCGCCTTCGGTCGCCGTTCATGAGAAACTCGAAGTTCAAATGAATCGCTCGCGCCAGCAGATCCTTTTGGCAGGTCTCGTTGCCTTCGCGCTCACGGCGGGACCTGTGGCGGCGGCTTGCGCCGACTGCTGTCCGAAAGGTGAAAGCCGGCCGTCGGTCATCGCCCCGCCGGCTTGTTGTGGCAACTGCGCTCCCGCTCTCGAAAAGTCGCCGGATCCGGTCACGATCGCCGCGAAGAAGGGGATCGTCGGCCCTCAGGTCATCGGAGCGGTTTCGGAGCCTTCGAACCGCATCGGCCGGACGCAGAAATTCCATCTCGTCGCCGCCCTCTTCTTCTCGCTCCCCCCTTCGTCCCCCGCCTCCCAAGCACCACTGCGCCTCTGAGACTCGCTCTCCGCGTTTGAGTCCCCGGCGCGGCGCTTTTGCCGCTCTGGAAGAGAGGAGTTTCACGATGCGTTGGTTTCGTCTTGCCTTGCTCATTCTGGTTGTCGGTGCGCCGTTGCGCGCCGACGAGCCGGATTGGAAGACGCGGCTTTCGGCCGCAATCGCGCACGCCGTCGAGAAGAACCCCACGATCGCCGAGATGGAGTCTCGGATCGCGGCGGCCCGACACCGTATCGGTCAGTCGACCGCCTTGCCCGACCCCGAGCTCGAGGTCGGCCTGCAAGACATCCCGACCCGTGACTTCTCGTTCCGGCGCGACGACTTCACCATGGAAAAGATTACGGCGCGGCAGAGGCTTCCGGGAGCGGGGAAGCGCGGCGCCCAGAAGCGCTCGGCCGAGGCCGAGGTCGCCTCACTTGAGTCGATACACGCCGACCACGTCGTCGTGCTGGCAGCCGAGGTCGCCGCGGCGTTCTTCACGGCCGCCGAGATCGATGCGCGAACCGGCATCCTGGAAGCGAGCCGCGAGCGGCTCCGCCGTGTGGCGTCATCGGCGACGGAGCGGTATCGCGTCGGCAAGGGAACTCAGGCCGATGTCCTTCGGGCGAACCTCGAGGCGACCGCCATAGAGGAGCGCCTGACGGGGCTGCGCGGCGAGAGGCGGACGGCGGCCGCGAGGTTGAATTCGCTGCAGGGGCTTCCTCCGTCGGAGCCGGTGGATCCGGTCGCGATTTCCGACACCGAGCCCTCCGCACCCGCACCGGCGGAGCTCTTTCGGGACGCCGAGTCGAGGAGCGCGGCCGTCGCAGCGGCGGCGGCGGAGGTCCGGAGAGCCGAGGAGCAAGCCACGCTCGCGCGCCTCGAACGCCGGCCCGATTGGATGGCGGCGGGCTACTACGCGCACCGGATCGACTTCGACGACCTCGCCGGCGCCTCGATTGCTTTCAACCTCCCATTCTTCCAGCCCAAGCGGCTCAGAGAGAAGGAGGCGGAGAAGGAAGCGGAGCTCTCGGGAGCGCGAGCGAGCCTCGAGGGAGTGAAAAACGAGGTTCGCCGTGCCGTCGCGGAGGCGTATGCCGATCTGGAACGCTCGATCGAGCAGGCGCGCCTCTACCGCGGCTCGATCCTTCCGCAGGCGGAGACGAACCTCGCGGCCGCGCAGGAGGCCTACGCCGTCGGACAGGTCGATTTCCTCACTTACGTGCGCGCGGCGCTCGACCGCGACATGTACGAAGGAGACCTTGTGATGCGGCGGGCGGGAGCATGGCGCGCGCTCGCGGCACTGCAAAAGGCCTCGGGGCTTCCTCTGATCGAGGGAACCCCGAAGCCGGGAGAGATCCATGTCGAGAAGTAAGGCTCTGGCGCTCTTCGCCACGGCGCTTCTGTTCGCGGGCGCATCGTTCGCGTGCAAGAAAAAGAACGTGTCTGCGGGATCGCCTCCCGCCTCCCGCCTCACGCTTCCCGCCCGGAAGGTCCTGTACTGGTACGACCCGATGAAACCGGAGGTGCACTTCGACAAGCCTGGCAAGTCCCCCTTCATGGACATGGAGCTGGTGCCGAAGTATGCGGAAGAGCCGACGGCTGGCGCCGGTGCAACTCCTCCTCCCGGGCTCTCGGTCGTCCGTATCCCGCTCGAACGCCGTCAGGAGATCGGCGTGACCACCGCGAAGGTGGAGAGGCGCCCGATCGGGGGCGGGGTCTCGACCAACGGCGTGGTCGCGGAAGACGAAGGGCGTGTCCACGCAGTCAACGCGAAGGTCTCCGGTTACATCGAGAGGTTGCTCGTGGACCGCACCGGACAATCCGTGCGGCGCGGCCAGCCGCTCTTGACGGTCTACAGCCCGGATCTCGTCGCGACCGAGCGGGAACTGCTGCTGGCTTTGGACAACGTCCGGCGGCTTTCCTCCGCGAGCCCGCAGGCCGCGACGGATGCCTCCGCGCTTCTTTCCGCGACGCGGCAGCGCCTGCGCTTTTGGGACATCTCCGACTCCGAGATCGATCGGATCGAGAAGAGCGGAGAGGTCTCCAAGACCCTGACGCTCCATTCTCCGGTCTCAGGCGTCGTGCTGAAAAAGGATGCACTGCCGGGCATGGCGATCACCCCGGGCATGCCCCTCTACACGATCGCGGATCTTTCGACCGTCTGGGTCATAGCGGACGTCTACCAGTCGGAGATGCCGATGGTGGCGACCGGCAATCCGGCCGATGTGACGAGCGCATTTCTGCCGAGGCAAACGTTTCGCGGGCGCGTGGACTTCGTTTACCCCACGGTCACCGAAGAGACGCGAACGGTCAAGGTGCGCGTCGTGATCCCAAATCCCAAAGGATTGTTGAAGCCCGGCATGTACGCGGCAGTCTCGTTGCGCGCAAAGGGGCGCGAAGCCCTGGCGATCCCCGCGTCTGCGCTGATCCAGACGGGGGAGCGGCAAATCGCCTTCGTCGAGCAGTCGGCGGGCGTTTATGCCCCGCGGGAGGTCAAGACCGGCATGCAGGGGAGGGACTTCGTGGAAGTCCTCTCCGGCCTCTCGGAAGGGGAGACCGTCGTCACTTCGGCCAACTTTCTGATCGACTCCGAGTCGCGCATCGGCGCGCTCGGGGCCGCGCCCGCTGGCTCGGCCGGACAGCCGGCTCAGTCTCTCGGCAGTAAGCCAACGCCGGGAGGGCCGCCGCAATGATCGAGAAGCTGATCGCCCTCTGCGTCCGGAACAAGTTCTTGACGCTCATCTTCGTGGCCGGTTTCTTCGGAGCGGGTCTCTGGTCTCTCCGGCGCATCCCGCTCGACGCCCTGCCGGATCTCTCCGACGTTCAGGTCATCGTCTACACGAACTGGGAGGGTCAGAGTCCCAACCTGATCGAGGACCAGGTGACCTATCCGATCGTCTCCGCCCTGATCTCCGCGCCGAGGGTCAAGACGGTGAGGGGCTATTCCTTCTTCGGCTTCTCTTACGTCTACGTGATCTTCCAGGATCGCACCGACCTCTACTGGGCGAGAAGCCGTGTTCTCGAGTATTTGAACGGCCTCAAGGGTCAGCTCCCGCAGGCCGTCAACCCCAATCTCGGGCCCGACGCGACGGGGGTCGGCTGGGGCTTCCAGTACGTGCTGGTGGACAAGACAGGCCGCCATTCGCTGGCGGATCTTCGGACGTTCCAGGATTGGGACCTTTCCTACTGGCTGCGTGCCGTCCCCGGCGTGGCGGAAATCTCTTCCGTTGGTGGCTTCCAGAAGCAGTACCAGGTGGATATCGATCCGATCAGGCTCGCCTCCTACGGCGTCGGCTTCCACGAGGTTCTCGCGGCGGTCCAGGAGAGTAACGGCGACGTCGGCGGACGCGTGGTCGAGTGGACGGGGCGCGAGTACATGGTGCGAGGCCGCGGCTACATCTCGAGTCTGGAAGACCTCCGGAAGATTCCGATCAAGGCGCGACTGCAAACAGGGACTCCCGTCTATCTCTCCGATGTCGCCACGATCCACTTCGGCCCGGAGATGCGTCGCGGGGTGATCGACTGGAACGGCGAAGGGGAAGCGGTCGGCGGAGTCGTCGTCGTGCGCTCGGGGGAGAACGTCTTGACTGTCGTCGAGGCGGTGAAGAAGAAGATCGCGGAGCTGGCACCTTCGTTCCCGCCCGGCATCGAGCTGAGGGTCGCCTACGACCGGACGGATCTGATCCACCGCGCGATCGACACGCTGCGCCACACGTTGATGGAGGAGATGATCGTCGTCGCGCTCGTCATCATCATCTTTCTGTTCCATTTTCGCTCCGCGCTCGTCCCGATCACGGTGTTGCCGGTCGCGATCGTGATCTCTTTCCTCCCGATGTATCTCCTGCGCGTTTCCTCGAACATCATGTCGCTTGGCGGTCTGGCGCTGGCGATCGGTGTCCTGGTGGACGCTTCGATCGTGATGGTCGAG
>DASXTN010000043.1:0-4945 GCA_036505435.1 Thermoanaerobaculia bacterium
GTCGAGCAGGCGGATCGCAACGTCCTCTACAAGCATGCCGCTCGAGAGATCGCGCACGCGCAAGGCCTGGCCGTGACGTTCATGGCGAAATGGGACGAGCGCTTCGCCGGAAGCGGGATGCACCAACATCTGAGCCTCTGGGACGGCGACGGGAAACGGAACCTGTTCGCGGGCGAGGAACGACTCGGGCCGGTCGAGTGCAGCAATTCGTTTCGCTGGTTCCTCGGAGGTTGGATCGCGCACGCCGGAGAGCTGGCCGTCTGTTACGCGCCGTCGGTGAACTCTTACAAGCGATACCAGAGCGGCTCCTTCGCTCCGACCGGCATCGCCTGGGCCTACGACAATCGGACCACCGGGTTCCGAGTGGTGGGAAGCGGACAGTCGCTGCGCATCGAATGCCGCATCCCGGGCGCCGACGCCAACCCGTACATGGCCTACGCCGCCGCGCTCGCAGCGGGCCTCGAAGGCATCCGCAAGAGAATCGAGCCGCCTCCGCTCTTCGAAGGGGACGCTTACGCCGCCAAAGAGCTCCCGCGCGTGCCGACGTCGCTCCGCGAAGCGATCATCCGCTTCGAGCAAAGCCGCCTCGCCCGGGAGGCATTCGGCGAGGAAGTGGTCGCTCACTACCTGCACTTCCTCCGGACCGAGCAACGCAAGTTCGACGCGGTCGTGACGAACTGGGAGAGGGCTCGGTTCTTCGAGCGGGGCTGACGGATCGAATCCGGCGTAGAGGTATCCCATGCGGCTGAAGGACAAGGTGGCCATCATCACGGGCGCCGGAAGCGGCATCGGCCGCGAGTCGGCGCTCCTGTTTGCGCGGGAGGGAGCGAACGTCGTGGCCGCGGACGTCGACGATGCGGCCGGCCGCAAGACCGTGGAGGCAATCGCCGCGCAGAAGGGGCAGGCCACCTTCGTTCACGCGGACGTGTCGCGTGCCGCCGATGTTCAGGCGATGGTGGCGGCGTCGGAGAAGACCTACGGCCGGTTGAACGTGATGTTCAACAACGCGGGAGTTTTTCCGGCCGCAGACGGCTCGGTCCTCGAGACTGACGAGGAGACGTGGGACCTCGTCCTCCGGGTCAACCTGAAAGGCGTGTTCCTGGGCTGCAAGTACGCCATTCCCGCGCTCCTGCGAGCCGGCGGCGGAAGCATCGTCAATACCGCGTCCTTCGTGGCGCTGATGGGTTCCGCGACGCCGCAGATCGCTTACACCGCGAGCAAGGGAGGGGTGCTGGCTCTGACGCGCGAGATCGCCGTCGAGTTCGCGCGCCGGGGAATCCGCGTCAACGCGATCTGTCCGGGACCCGTCGATACCCCGCTCCTCCAGGAGCTCTTCTCCGATCCGGCGCGCCGCGCTCGCCGACTCGTCCACATTCCTATGGGGCGGCTGGCCCGCGCCTCGGAGGTTGCGCACGCGGCGCTGTTTCTCGCATCGGATGAATCTTCCTATGTAAACGGAACGGCGTTCACGGTGGACGGAGCGATCACCGCCGCGTACACCACGCCGGAATAGTCGGGGTCAGGCAGGTACTTTGGCATTTTCCGCCGCACGATTGCTCTGAAGCGGGCCGGTTGAATAAGACCAAAATACCTGCCTGACCCCAATGACGACTCGCGACGAAATCCTTCGTCAGGACGCGGAGGATCTCAAACGGCTGGGCTACGCGCAGCAGCTCTTCCGCGAGATGGGGGGTTTCTCTAACTTCGCGGTCAGCTTCTCGATCATCTCCGTCCTGACCGGCGCGGTCCTCCTCTTCGGCTACGGCTTGAAGTTCGCCGGTCCGATCGTCAACACGGTCGGATGGCCTCTCGTCAGCCTCTTCACGCTCGCGATCGCGGCGAGCATGGCGGAGCTGGCTTCGGCCTATCCGACTGCAGGCGGCCTGTACTTCTGGGCCTTTCGGCTCGGCGGTCGGGGATGGGCCTGGACGACTGCATGGCTGAACATGATCGGACAGGTCACCATCACGGCGGGAATCAACGTGGCCGCGGCGATCTATCTGATCGGAGCCGTCACCCGCATCTTGAGCCTGCCGCCCGATACACCGGCTGGGCTCTTCGGTTCCATGACCGACTGGAACTTCCAGCTCTTCGTGATGGTGTTGATCATGATCCCGCAGATCGCCGTCAACATCCTCGGGATCCGCCTGACCGCGCGGCTGAACGACGTCAGCGTCTTCTGGCACGTCGGAGGGGTCGCGATCATTCTCCTCTTGCTCGCCTTCTGGGGCACGTACCACAACAGCGTCGGCTTTCTCTTTCGCTTCGAAAACGTCGTGAACCCGTTGGAGGCGTCCTCGGCGACCTTGTCGGATGGCCGCGTGGCGCCGGCGCTCTCGTTCGGCAACGTTCGGATCCCGTCTCCGCTCTTCGGCCTGTTTCCAGGTCTCGCGGAGATCTATCGGCGGGGACCGTTCGTTCTCGTCTTCGCCCTGGCTCTGCTCCAGGCGCAGTGGACCTACACGGGGTACGACGCCTCGGCGCACATGGCCGAAGAAACCTTGATGGCGCGGAAGAACTCGGCCTGGGGCGTCTTCCTTTCGGTGGCGGTCTCGGCGGTGGTTGGCTACGTGTTGCTCGTCGTCTTGACCTGGACGATCCCACGCGGCGAGGTCGCGGCGGCGGCTTCCGACGTCTACCCCGTCCTCTACATCGTCGACCGGAACGTGCCGCGGTTCTTCGCCGACTTGGTCGCGGTCGTCATCGGCGTCGCGATGTGGCTCTGCGGCTCCTCCTCGGTGAGCTCGATGTCGCGCATGTGGTACGCCTTCGCTCGCGACGGAGGCATGCCGGGCTCGAAGTGGATCCGAAGAGTCAGCGGCCGTTACGGGACGCCGGTCGTCTCGATCCTGGTCGGAAGTGCGCTCGCCGTTCTGCTGTCCGTTTACGCGGCGGCATTTACCGTCCTGACTTCGATCTCCACGATCACGCTGTATCTGGCGTACGGCATCCCGATCTTCTTGAACTACCGAAATCGGCGTCGCGGCCGCGGCGAATTCACGACTCCACGGACCGCTCCCTGGAACCTGGGGCGATACGGGGTGGCAATCAACGTCGTGGCGATGGTCTGGATCGTTTTCATCACCTTGGTCTTCAGCCTTCCGCCGAACGAGCTCGTCCTCTGGACCATGCTCGGCCTCGTTTTCTTACTGGTCGTTTATTGGCAGGGTCATGCCCGACGCCGATTTCGCGGCCCTTCGATAACGTCGAGCGCTTAACGTCCACAGTGCCGGTCGAAGGAGTGATAAGCTAACGTCGTCCGATCCCTCCGACGGCCCAAGCCAGTCAATTCGGTGAGTGCCCGTCGCCGGCCTTCGGCGAGAAAGCGAGTGGTTCATGACCATCGTTCGAAACTGGCACTGCCGGAATTGCGGCCGATCCAACCGTACGGAGATCGGGCTGGACGGAAGAGTGAAATGTGAGTACTGCCACTGGGTCATGAGGATCCAGCCGAGCCGCGCCCGAGGGGGCGAGACAGCCGCCCAGATGGCTCGAACGCTTCCCCGAGCATTCCGACCCGAGCGGACCAGCGTCGAGGCGTCGCGGGTGCCCGAAAAGGCGTAAAGCAGCGGCCCGTCGCCGCCGTTCCATCCCAGTTTCTACTTCAGACGTTTTTGGAGAAAAACGATCGTCCGCGGCCAGGCTTGCTCGGTCGCCCGGATATTTGCTCCTTCCCGTTCTTGCTGAGCGCGCAGGAAACCGTGCCCGGCTCCCTCGTACACGTGAGACTCGTAGGGCTTGGAAAGCCGCTTCATCTCGGCTTCCGCCGGTGGAACCGTCGCGTTGACCCGCGCGTCGTCACCGCCGTAGTGGCCGAGCACCGGGGCGCGAATCTTCGCTAGGTCCGTGATCTCCGGCGAGGTCCCGTAGTAGACGACGGCGGCATCGAGCGCCGGCTGCTCCGCGGCGTAGGCGAAGCTCCTCGCGCCGCCCCAGCAGAAACCGATCGTCGCGCTCTTGCCGTTCGCGGCGGGCAACCCGATCGCCCATGCGCGCACCGTATTCAGGCGGGAGTTCGTCTCCCCGGGAGTCAGCGCGCGGACGAGCTTGACGACGTCGTCGCGTGTCGGCACGGATTCGGTGCCTCCGCCGTTCGGTCCCAGACCGGAGATCAAATCCGGCGCGACCGCGATGAAGCCGTCCTTCGCGAGCTGGTCCGCGACGGCCCGGATCCAATCGGACAGGCCATAGACCTCATGGACGACGAGAACGACGCCTGCCTTGTCCTTGCGCTCCGGATAGACGATCCAGGTCCGGATTGGCATCCCGCCGGAGGGGAGGCTCACGTCGACGTACTCACCGTGCCGCGGTGAAGCGTCGAGCGTCGCCTTCGCCTTCTCTTCCGAGGGCGGGAGGCTCTGAGTCGACGCTGGAGCGGGGCTCGGCATCCTCGGCGCGGCGGCCGTCGGGGTCTGCGTGGAAGCCTGAGGATGACAGGCGAGCGAAAGGAAGAGAGTCAGTAGCGCAAGCAAGGATCTTGGCGACATCGGGGACCTCCTCCGGAGCCTCGGGATTTCCGAATTCGCCTCCGACGACGAGATCGTCGGTGGGAGTGATGAAGTCGAACCCAAGCTTACAGCCGGCGGCGAGATGCAAGGCGGCACGGGCATGACTGGTATTCTTCGGCGCGCCAGAGAAAACGGTCCGCGAGGACGAGCCCTTTTGTGATCCCCAAACCCCCTTTTCCCGGCGATTTTTCGCCCGAGCGCGAGCTCGAGGAGTTTCGCAGGCTCCAGCCTCGCTTAGATGAGCTCTGGATCGCGCTCTCGAACCAGGAGGAGCAGCCGTATACGTCCGTCGTCGTACCGTCCTTGACGCTCGACCAGAGGGAACTCGAGAAGCTCGAAGGCGCGAGCTATTACGAGGAGCGGCTTCTCTTCCTGCTGATCCGCCTTCGCAATCCCCAGGCGCGCATGGTCTACGTCACGTCGCTGCCCGTCCATCC
>DASXTN010000044.1:0-1746 GCA_036505435.1 Thermoanaerobaculia bacterium
GGGCAGCCCGGGGTAGTAGGTCCGGCGAACCTTCGGGTGAGCCGCGATGAACCGAGCGATCTCGCGCGCGTTCTTCTCGTGTCGGTCCATTCGGACGGCGAGCGTCTTGATTCCGCGCAGAACGAGCCAGGAATCGAACGGTGAAAGGATCGCCCCGGAGCTGTTCTGCACGAAGCCGAGCCATTCGACGTGCTCGGGGCTCTTCGCGACGACGACCCCGCCGACCGAGTCGGAGTGCCCGTTCAGGAACTTGGTCGTCGAATGCACCGCGAAGTCCGCGCCGAGCTCGAGCGGTTTCTGGAGATAGGGCGAGGCGAACGTGTTGTCCACGGCGACGAGGGCGCCGCGCTCGTGGGCGATCTGCGAGAGCAGCGGGATGTCGCAAAGCGTCATCATCGGATTCGTCGGCGTTTCGAGGTGGAGAAGCTTCGTGTTCGCCTTCATCGCCCGGCGCACCGCGTCCTCGTTCGCGGTGTCCACGAACGTGAACTCAACCCCGTATCGCGCCTGGATTTTCGTGAAGTAGCGGTACGTGCCGCCGTACGTCAGGTTCGAGCAGACGACGTGGTCGCCCGCCTTGACGAACGTGGAGACCGCCGTGATCGCCGCCATTCCGGACGCGAACGCCCGCGCGCCGGCGCCTCCCTCGAGAACGGTCAGGTTCTCCTCGAGCGCCGCGCGCGTGGGGTTCTGCGTGCGCGCGTACTCGTAGCCCTTGTGCTTTCCGAGCGCTTCCTGCACGTACGTGGACGTCTGGTAGATCGGGACGGCGACCGCACCCGTCGACGGGTCCGGAGCATTGCCGGCATGGATGGCGTCAGTGGAAAAACCCATCATTGACCTCGTTCGTCGAAAATGCCCTGTCCGGGATACCTCTCCGCCCCGTCGGGAAATACGGTGACGACCGTGCGTCCGGTTCCGAGGCGCTTTGCGATACGCAGCGCCGCTGCGGCGGCGACGCCGGACGAGCCGCCGACGAGCACTCCCTCCTGTCGTGCCAGCGTCCGACACGTCTCGAACGCTTCGGCGTCGCGGATCAGGATGACTTCGTCGATCACGGAACGGTCGAGGATCGGCGGGAAGAAAGAGAGGCCGATTCCCTCGACCTCGTGCGTCCCCCTCTCACCGCCACCGAGAATCGAGCCTTGCGGCTCCGCCGCGACGCGCAGGATCCGAGGATTGCGCTCGGACAGAAACCGCGCGACGCCGGTGAACGTTCCGGTCGTACCGACCCCGGCGACGAAACAGTCGATGGAATCCCCGAGCTCCGTCGAGATCTCGCGCGCCGTCGTTTCGTAATGTGTCTTCGGATTGATCGGGTTCGCGAACTGGTTGGGAAGGAAGGCTCCGGTGTCCCGTGCGATCTGCTCGGCGCGATGAATCGCTCCGCTCATCAGCTCTATCGTGGGCGTGCGGACGACCTCGGCGCCGAGCGCCTCCATGAGTATCGCCTTCACACGTCCGTAGCCTTCCGGCATCACGACGATGCAGCGGTAGCCTTTGACCGCCGCGATCATCGCGAGGGCGATTCCGGTATTCCCCGAGGTCGGCTCGACGATCGTTCCACCCGGCCGAAGCAGCCCGCGCATCTCGGCGTCCTCGATCATCGAGCGCGCGATCCGATCTTTTACGCTGCCGCCCGGGTTCAGGAACTCGAGCTTGGCGAAGATTCGGGCCGCGCCCTCCGAGAAGCGGCGCAGCTCGGCGAGAGGGGTGGATCCGATCGCTTCGAGAAGGCTCGGCGCG
>DASXTN010000045.1:0-5241 GCA_036505435.1 Thermoanaerobaculia bacterium
GGCCCGCGGCGAGGCAGGCCTTTGCCTTCACGACGCGGACGATAGAATCCCCGCGGCAAGACGACGGAAAGGAGAAGCCATGGTCTGGACGATCTTCGTGATCCTTCTGGTGCTCTGGCTGCTCGGGTTCTTCGCCTTCAAAGTGACCAGCGGGTTGATCCACCTGATCCTGGTCGTCGCCGTCATCGTGCTGATCCTGGGGCTCGTCCGCCGCGGCCCGTAGCGCGCCTTCCCACGCGATCGAGTGACGTCCGCGGTCGAGGCGGCGCCGGCGCCGCGATGCGGTTTCGGAGCCGTCCTGAGCGAGTTCTCCGTCCCGACTCTGGTCCTTGGTCTCAGGACTTTGGATCAGTTATGCGGCGGCGCACGGAGGATGGCCGCAGGGGCAGCTCGTCCCGTGTCGACCAGTCGTCTCCATCTCCGCGCAAACCTCGCTGCAGAACTTTTTGCCGCCTCTCTCGACGGAAGTCTCGTCACACCGACATCCTCGATGATCGCAGCTCATGGCGGTCTCCTCTCTTCGACCAATCGAGCAAGGGAGCTGCCACGGAATTACCTGGAACTTGGGACCTGAGACTCAGAGATCGAGCCAGCCGCCGGAGAATCCGGCCCGCCGGAGGCCCTGCACGAGCGGCCTGCATCGCCGCATGAGATTCCAGATCATGCCGGTCGCGTAGTTCTCGATCATGATCACGACCGGACCCTGATCGAGACCGTAGTAGCCCTTCGCGATCCAGTCCCCCCGGCCGGCGCCGGTGGAACCGAACGTCGGGTTCAGGCTGCAGAGAAAGCCGTAGCGGGTCCTCATCTCCGGGTATTTCTCGAGGAAGCTCGCGATCGTCGGCAGGACGATTTCCGGCGCGAACGGCAGAGACGCGACGACCGCCCAGGGGGACAGGGTTCCGTCATCGGGTCCGTCCGGTATTCCGCGCGCGCAATAGTCGTAGAAGCGCCGCACGCGTCCGCGGATTCGCCGCACGGCCGGTCCGGGCCCGTCGCTCGCCGTGATTCCCCAGACGTCGCGCGAGTAGCCGCGGAAGCGGCGCGGATTTTTCTCCGCGTAGAGCTGCTGCACGAATGTCGCGCGGCGGCTGTTCTCGAAGTAGTCGATCCCCTTTTCGCGCAGGAACGCGTCGGCGATCCCGCGGAAGTCGATCCACAGGTGCGACAGCTGGTGCATGAAGAGCGGGCCGCCGAAGAGGTACCCGATGCCGTAGACGCGCCTCCACTCGTAGGTCGCCGTCCAGGCCCGGTAGCTCTCGGCGGGCAGAGGATGCGTCGGAGATCCCAGGCCGAGCACGTAGAGGATCAGCGCCTCGTTGTAGCCCTGCCAGCGGTACGGAAGAAAGCCGCGCTCCGGAGTCCAGCCGTGGTGCACCGTCAAGTCGCCGTCGAGGGCCCACTGCCAATCCGCGGCGCGATACAGGGCGTCCGCGATCGCGCGGATCTCCACTTCGCGGGCGTCGGCGCGATCGAAGTAGAGGGAGGTCGTGAGCGCTCCGGCGAGAAGGATGGCCGTATCCATTGTGGAGAGCTCGCATCCGTGCGCTCGCCGGCCCGTCGGGAGATCGAGGAAGTGGTAGAAGAATCCGCGGTGGCCGGTCGCGTCGGGCTGTGGACCCTTCGGGCACCCTTCTAAGAACTTGAGCGTCGCGAGCGTGCGCGCGACCGCTTCGTCGCGCGTGACGAACCCACGCTCGACCGCGATCGGCCAGGAGGCGAGGCCGAATCCGACGGCCGCGATCGAGGACGGCGATCCGTAGCGCGTGTTGTCCCGGACGAGGCCGCTCGCCGGATCCGCTTCGTGTACGAAGTATCCGAACGTGTGCCGCTGGAGCTCCACGAGGTCCAGGGACAGGTCGGATGAGAGCTCGGGTTCCGCCGGCTTCACCCGAGCTCGGCCACGGCGCTCTGGACCGCCTCCGCGAGCGTCGGATGGATGTGGATCGCGTCTCGGATCGCGGCGGCGCGCCCGCCGGCGTTCATCACGTCCACGAAGAGATGAACGAGCTCCGCCCCCTCCGACGCGAGCACGGCCGCGCCGAGAATTCGGCCGGACCGCGCATCCGCCACGACCTTGACGAATCCCTCCGTCTCCCCGATCTCTCTCGCCTTGCCGTTGTTGCGCATCTCGAAGCGGCCGACGCGTACGTTTCGACTCGTTTGCTTCGCTTCGGCTTCTGTCATTCCCACGCGGCCGAGCTGTGGATCGGTGTAGATCGCGTACGGCACGATCCGATCGGTCGTTCGCGAGCGGTCGCCGGCGAGCTGCGAGAGGAGGATCCGGTAGTCGTCCCAGGCGGTGTGGGTGAACATCGGTCCGCCTCGGATGTCACCGGCCGCCCACACGTCCGGGATCTTTGTCGCAAGGCGCTTCGAGACCGGAATCCAACCGTCTTTCTCGGGGCGCAGGCCGATCGTCTCGAGACCGAGGTCGTCCGTGTTCGGTTGTCGTCCGGTCGCGACGAAGAGGTGCGAGCCGGAAAGCGTCTCGCGCCCCTCTTTGCGCTTCAGAACGAGGCGAACCTCGGGGCGGTCGACTTCGACCCTCTCGACGCGCGACTGCAATCGGAAACCGATCTCCTCCGACTCGAGCAGCGTGCGAAGCGCATGGGCGACGTCCTCGTCCTCGCGTTCCGCGATCTGTGGGCGCTGCTCGACGACGGTGACCGCGCTTCCCATGCGACGGTAGAACTGCGCCATCTCGAGGCCGGTGTATCCGCCTCCCAGAACCACGAGACGCTCGGGAAGCTCGGGGCGGTCGATCCAGTTCTCCGCAGTCAGGTAGTCCGCGTCCGAGAGGCCCGAGACCGGCGGGATGCGGCTTCGCGTTCCGGTATCGAGCACCACCCGAGGCGCGATCACGGTGTCCTCGCCGATCCGCATTCGAAAAGCCTTTCCCTCGCGCCCTTCGAAGCGCGCGTGCCCCTCGATGACTCGAACCGTCTTCTGGTTGTGGAGCGATTCGCGCAGGCCGATCCGGCTCTGATGAACGATGCCGCGCGCGCGATCGAGGACCGCCGCGAGGTCGGGGACCGCCGACTCGATCCGGACGCCGAACTGCCCTCCTCGCCGCGCGAGATGCGCGACGCGCGCCGAGGCGATGACCGCCTTCGTCGGGGTGCACCCGAAGTTGATGCACGATCCCCCGAGGTGCTTGCGCTCCGCGATGACGACGCGCCAGCCCTTTTTCGCGAGTGCGATCGCGAGCGGTGGACCGGCTTGCCCGGCGCCGACGATCAAGAGGTCGCAGTCCCCGTCTCGAACGCGAGGCTTTACCTTCCTGCTCACAGCTTGGGGAGCTTTTCAGGAAACGAGAGCAGGGAGGAGAGGCCTGGTCGGCCGTACGGTCGGAGCCCGCAGGAGGTACCGGCCCTCGATGAACGCGACGGCGCGGGTGATCACCTTTCGATCGCGGAGGATCCGGTGGTGTCCGAGCCCGCGCGTCCGGACCAGGATCGCGTTCGGCCACGCGCGGACGATCTCCTGCCCGTCACGGAAAGGCACCTTGCCGTCGCCGCGATCGTGAAAGACGAGCAGCCGGGCGGGGCAATTCCCGCCGGGAATGCGGAGGTCCGGCCACTGGACCCGGTAGCGCTGCTCCAGCCGTCGCTTCATCGCGTCGCGAGTCGTCGCGGGAATCCGGAAGTAGCGCGCGAAGCGACCCGAGTACTTTTCCGGGTCCGCCGGCGGCGCGACGAGCACGATCCGCGGAATCGGAACCCCGTTGCGGGCGGCCAGAACACACGCCGCGGCGCCCATGGAGTGGCCGATCGCCGCCTGGAGTGGGCCGTGCCTGCGCGCAACCGCGCGAATCGCCAGGACGAACTCCGGAAGCGATGAACGACGGCCGGGCGACTGTCCATGTCCCGGAGCGTCGAATGAGATCACCGAGAATCCCGCCTCGACGAGCGGATCGACGAATGGCGTCAGACGGCCCGCGTGTCCGGCCCACCCGTGCACGAGAAGCACGGGGGGACCCTTTCCCCAGATCCAGGTCGGAAGCGACTTACCGCCGAACGGCGTTCTCGAGAACCGCGCCTTGTCGAGCACACGCTCCTCGCGCCGAAGATGGCGATAGCGGAGCGGGGTCCGGAAGAGCGCCTCCGCCAGGCGCGCGGAGAGCGTGGGCATGAACCGACCGAGATGTGGAAAGCTGCGACGCACCGCTCGGAGGAGGACCCTGCGCACGCGTCTCTTGCGCAGGGTTCGGCTCCGTCGTTTCATCGGGTTCAGATCGCCGCGGCGGCGCGGTAGCGCTCCAGCAGGTCCGTCGGAATCTCTTCCCGCGCCGGCACCGGCTCCGAGGAACGGGCACGCAGCGAAGCGCTTCGGAGAACCGGCAAGAGCTGCGGAACCCGTCGGAACCGGTCGACGACGAACCCGAGAACGAGTCCCGCCGCGAGTGCGGCCCCCCCCGCCAACGCCACGTCGCGGCGCATCAGGCTGTTTATCCTACGCTGCCCCGGCGCGTCGCGCCGCCGTTCTCGCCGCCTTCTTGGGGCGCGCGCGCCCCGCCCCGCCGCCCGCTTTGCCGACGCTTCGTCTCAGCGCCTCCATGAGATCGACGACGTTCTCCGGCGCTTTGGTTTCCTTCAAAGCGAACTTGCGCTTCGAGGCGAGCAGCTTCTCGAGCGCGCGGCGGTACTCGTTCGGATGCTGTGTGGGGTCCCACTCCTCGGTCGACATCTGGTCGATCAGGAGACGCGCCATCTTCACCTCCGCCGACTTCTTCTCCGACGCCGGGATCGGAAGCTCACCGGGATCGCGCAGCTCCTCGAAAGGTCTCAAGACCTCGAGCGCGAGCGCTTTCTTGCCGGGGATGAGCGCCGCGAGGAGCGGTCGCGTCCGCAGGTAGAACCGGGTGATCCCGACGCGGTTGGCGTCGGTGAGCGCGTCCCGCAGCACCGCATACGCCTTTTCCCCCCCTTTTTGCGGGGCGAGGTAGTACGGCTTCTCGAACGACAGCGGATTCAGAGAGGAGAACTCGACGAACTGGAGCACGTCGATCGCGCGACTGCCCTCGCCGACCTCCTCCTGGACCTCGTCGAGCTCCTCCTCCTCGACCACCGCGTATTTCTTGTTCGAGACCTCGTAACCCTTGACGATCTCGTCGTTGGGAACCTCGATGTCCTCTTCGCTGCAGAACTTCTTGTAGCGGATGGGCGCCATGTCCTTGCGGTGCAGCAGGCGGAAGGAGACCCGCTCCGAGGCCTCGATGGCCGCGTACAGGCCGACGGG
>DASXTN010000046.1:0-1962 GCA_036505435.1 Thermoanaerobaculia bacterium
CGTCGCTCTCTTCGGCGAGACGCGCGACGAGCTGGGCGCCTCCGAGTTCCTGCGGAGCGTGTACGGCCGCGACGACGGCCCCTGCCCGGAGGTAAACCTGGAGGCGGAGCGCCGCCTCGTCGATCTGCTCGTTCGGCTGGCGGAAGAGCGTCGACTGGCGTCCGCCCACGACATCTCCGACGGGGGCCTCGCGGTGGCTCTCGCGGAGTGCGCGATGCAATCGGGAACCGGCGCGGAGATCTCGCTCGACGCGGCTTTCCGTTCCTCCGCGCTGCTCTTCGGCGAGACGACGGGGCGTGCTGTGATCACGTTCGGGTCGGAAGAGGAACACGCCGTCCGGTTCGCCGCCGAAGCCGAGGGCGTTCCGTTTCGGGTGATCGGCCGCGTCGGCGGGGAGCGCCTTCGGGTCTCGGTGAACGGGCGCGCGCTCTTCGACGAATTCGTTGCGATTCTGCGCGATCTCTGGATGAGCGCCTTCGCGCGATCGATCGAATCCGCCGAAGTGCTCTAGGCGCTCTCGTACAGAACTTTCTCCAGGAAGAGTCCCGAAGGCGGGGCGGTCCAGGCGGCCGGCTCGGAGGATCGCTCCTGCAGCAGTCGCTCGACGTCCGCGGAGGCGAGGTTTCCCCGTCCGACCTCGACGAGCGTCCCCACCACACGCCTCACCATTTTCCAGAGGAAATGAGACGCCTCGATTCGGTAGTGGATCTCGTGCGCCCAGTCGATCATCTCGCTCGATTCCACGACCACGCTGGTCGACTCCTGGCCCTCCGGGTTTTCACAAAACGACGCGAAATCGTGACGTCCGCGAAAGAGGTCCGCGACGCGGGCCATCGCGGAGAAGTCGAGTCGATCCTTCACCCACCAGACGTACCTCTTGTCGAAGGCCGTGCGTCGACGGGAAATGCGGTAAAGGTAAGTCCGGCTGGTCGCATCGTGGCGCGCGTGAAACGTCGGCGGCGCCCCCTCGACCGTGAGGACGTTGACGTCGTGGGGCAGCGCGTCGTTCAGCCCCCGAAGGATCTCTTCCGGCGGGAGTTTGCGGCGGGCCTTGAGATGCGCGACCTGCGCGAGAGCGTGGACCCCGGCATCCGTGCGGCCGGCGCCTCCCGCCGTCGCATCGGCTCCGAGGAGCTCGCGAGCGGCGCGCAGAAGAACGCCCTGCACGGTGCGGTCGGTGTTTTTCTGGGCCTGCCAGCCCCGATATCGCGTGCCGTCGTACTCGAGGGTGAGCTTCCATGTGGGCACGCCGCGAATTTACCGGAAGCGGTGAGCAGTGACTGTAGACCGGAAGCTCGCAGAAAAAGAGGACGGCAGGCACTTTGCGCCTGCCGTCGTTTCGGCTTGGGCTAAACGGTAACGGCCAACGTTAAGGCGAGGGCGGGCTCTTGACCTGCAGATTGTTGTTGACTCCCTTGACTCCGTCGACACTCCGCGTGGCGGCTTCGGCGTCCGACTTCACCTGCGCGTTCGGAACTTCGCCGGCCAGAGTGACGATGCCGTTCGTGACGTTGACCTCCACGTTGAGCAGGTTCGAGAATCGCTCACCCGTGAGCTTCGCCTTGACGGCCGTCGCGATCGTCGCGTCGTCGATCTGCCGCCCTGGCGATTGCGTCGTGGTGCAGCCGGAGACGAAGGCGACGAGCACGACGGCGGCGGCGAGACCCACAATTCCACGGAAACGGTTGGCCATGATGAATCCTCCTCCGGACCTAATCGGTCCGGGCCATTAGCAGGGTGCCGTTCGCCGGGGCTGATCCCTCGGCCCTCGATGCATCCTGCACAACCAGAATCAAGTTGTTGACCCGCGCGACGCCGGGAACGGCGCTGGCCACGCGTTCGGCTTCGCGTCTCAGGCGTTCATCGGGCATTTCCCCCAGGAGCGCCACCACGCCCCAGTGCGATTTCGCCTCGACTTTCCCGGCGGAAAGCGCTGGGGAGGCGGCGAGGCGCTCGTCCACC
>DASXTN010000047.1:0-8847 GCA_036505435.1 Thermoanaerobaculia bacterium
GTCCAGGTCGAGCCACCGTCGGTCGACCCGTAGAAGTTCCCGCGCGAGGTGCCGCAATAGAGCGTGTTGGCGTCGAACGGGTCGACGGCGAAGACCTTCACCTCCGCTCCCCAGAGCGGCAGCCGCCACCATGTCGCGCCGTGCGATGGAGAAGCGACGATCAGGAAGAGCGCCGCGCCAAGCATGGACGCGATACAAGTCGGTCGCCGGTTCATGACTCTCTGTTTTGCTCGAAAGACGATCAGCTGTTCGAAACCCGGGTCGCGGTCCTTTGGTCCGTCCTCCAAGGATAACCGGGATTTCCGGCGCCGCGACGGACCGCCGTCACCTCCGCGAGGATCGAGACGGCAATCTCTTCCGGGGTGACCGCCCCGATCGAGAGCCCGATCGGAGCGCGGATCGCCTGGAGCCTTTCTGCCGGCACCCCGTCCTCCGCCAGCCGACTGAGGACTCCTCGCACCTTCCGCGCCGAGCCGATCAGGCCGAGGTAGCGGGCCGGCGGGGCGTCGGCGGCAAGCCAGGGGCGGAGCGCCGCGAGGTCCGTCTCCCAGCACCGGGAGACGACCGCGACGTAGCGGTCGCGGCCCGGCCGCAGCGCATCCGGGGGGAGCTCGTAATTCCGGCTCGTGCGCACCGCCCTCACGCCCGCCGGGAATCGTTCGGGTCGGGCGTACTCTTCGCGGTCGTCGCCGACGAGAACTTCGTAGCCAAGCTCGCGCCCCGTCCGAGCAAGGGCTCTGCCAACGTGGCCGCCGCCCAGAATGACGAGCGAAGGCGCCGCTTTCAGGAGCTCGATCGACACGCGCGCGGAGCCGCCACAGATCATGTTCGTCGGTTCGCGAAGCTCGGCCGACTCGATCTCCCGCTCGAAGAAGTCGTACCACTTGAGAAGACGCGCCGGGCCACCGTCGCGGAAGAGGGCGCCCGCGTCCGCGACGACGAGTGCCTCGAAGGGACCGCCGCCGATCGTGCCTCGAAACGTTCCATCGTCGAAGATCAAGAACCGGCGGCCAATGCGGGACGGACCGGAGCCCTTCGTTTCGATGACCGTCGCGAGCGCGAGTCGGCCGCGCGCCTCGAGCTCATCGGTCAGGTCGCGAAAGAAGGCTTCGTCGCCGCTCATTGCGAATGCCATTGTAGCGGCCAAGGAGCGGCGCGACCCGATCGGTTACGATTCCCGCAAATGCAACCCGTGAGAGTCGCGGTGTTTCCGGCCGCGGGGCTGGGCACCCGTTTCCTGCCCGCGACCAAGGCCCAGCCAAAGGAGATGCTGCCCCTCGTCGACCGACCTCTGGTCCAGTACGTCGTCGAGGAGGCCAAAGCCGCGGGGATCGAACGGATCGTCATCGTCACGGGCCGCGGAAAAAACGCGATCGAGGACCATTTCGATACCTCGTTCGAGCTCGAAAAGATGCTCGAAGAGCGCGGCAAGGAAGATCTGCTGGCGATCGTGCGCGAGGTCTCGGACCTGATTCCCGTGTCTTACGTCCGTCAGAAAACGGCGCTCGGCCTGGGGCACGCGATCCTCCAGGCGAAGGATCTCGTCGGCAACGAGCCGTTCGCGGTGCTCCTCGGCGACGACATCGTGGACTCGCGCGAACCCTGCATCGGTCAGATGATGCGGCTCTACGAGAAGCGCGGGAACCCCGTCATCGCCATCCAGGAGGTCGCGCGGGAGGAGACGCGGCAGTACGGCATCGTGGCGGGAGACCGCGAGAGCGATCGGGTCGTGCGAATCCGGGGAATGGTCGAGAAGCCGTCACCCGAGACGGCGCCCTCGAACCTCGCGATCATCGGGCGCTACATCCTGCCGCCCGAGATCTTCGACATCCTGGAGCAGACGCGCTCCGACGTGGGCGGCGAGATTCAGCTGACGTCCGGGCTCTCGACCCTCCTCGAGCGCCGGCCGATCGACGGCTATCTCTTCGAAGGGAAGCGCTACGACGCGGGCGACAAGCTCGGATTCTTGAAGGCGACTGTCGAGTTCGCGCTCAAGCGGACGGATCTGGGCGATCCGTTCCGGGAGTACTTGAAGAGCCTGGACCTGGACGGCTTCGAGCGGCGAGGCTGAGTTACTCCTTCGCGGACACCTTCGGTTTCTTCGGCTTCTCCGGCTCTTTCTTTTCGGCCTTCTCGGTCTTTTCTCCCGTTTCCTTCGCTTCGTCGCCCGTCGCTTCTTTCTTCTCTTCTTTCTTCGCGCGGGCGTAGTCGGTCACGTACCAACCCGATCCCTTGAACTGGATCGCGGGCGCGGAGAAAGCCTTCCGGAGCCGTCCGCCGCAGTGCGGACAGATCGTGAGCGGCCTCTCGCCGACCCGCTGGATCGCTTCGGTCTTGCGCCTGCAGGAATCGCAGACGTATTCGTAGATGGGCATGAAAGAAGCCTTCAGACGTGAGCGATCAGCTGTCGCTCAGGCTTCCGCCTTCGGTCTTCCACTGTAGTTTTCGGACGCCCGCCGGCTCCTTGACCCGAACGAGGTCGAGGCAGAAGAACGCGTAAAGGAGCCGCGCGTTTTCCGCCACGCTCCCCGGTCCGTTTTGACAGAGCACCTGAACGGATGTTCGGCCGTCGACGAGACCGCGCAAGGCGATCTCCTCGGAAGTGAAAACACCCTGCGGCACCACCCCCTCCGACGCTTCGAGCACGCCGTGTCCGGACCCGAGTCGGTCGACGAACCGTCTCACCGAGTGCGCACGACGCACCCCCTCGACGATCACCTCCGCAATCGAGAGATCGATGCGGACGGTCTCCTCGGAGCGGCGCAACCCGACCTCGAAGACGACCTCGCCGCTGTTCCAATCGAACGCGCCCCAGAGGATCTCCCGGACCTGGTCCGAGACCGCGGCGTCGAGCGTCGCCTGATCGAGCAGCTCCAACCGCAGCAGAATCTGGCCGAGCCGGATTCCGTCTCCCGCGAGGCGCGCCTCGGCGCTGTGAACCGCGTCTTCGGGCAGCGTTCCGTGCCGAATCAGGTAGGTCCCGAGCCGGACCTCCGCCTCGTCGGAAGTGGCGAACACGACGAGCCCGCTGTCCAGATAGATGCAACGGTGCGCCTCGCCGCGCGTGACCGAGAGGGCTCCCGGTACCCGGTAGCGCTCGATGGTCGCGAGGATTTCCGGCAGAGGAGTGACCGCAAGGTCCCCCCGGTACTCGAACTTCTTTTCCATCGAAGGGTTCGTCGATCATGGTACCCGAAGTTCGGCGCCCGCGCCGCCATCTACAATCGTCGTCGGTTGATTACCGTCGAGGAGGCCTTCGCGATCTTGGACGGCGCCGTCTCTCCGCTCGGCGAGGAGTGGGCGCCGCTTGCCGACGCGCCCGGCCGGATCCTGGGCGCCGACGTCGTTTCCGACGTGGACTGGCCGCCGTTCGACACCTCCGCGATGGACGGCTATGCGGTGCGGGCAGAAGACGCCCGATCGGCCGGTCTGCTCGCGGAGCGACCGGACCTCGTCGCGGCGGGCGACGCTTCCCCGCCGCCGCTCGTCGCGGGGGAAGCCGTCCGGTTGATGACCGGAGCGCCTCTTCCGGTCGGCGCCGACGCGGTCGTCCCGATCGAGCTGTGCCGGCGCGAGGGATCGCGCCTTCGGTTCGAGCGCGCACCCGAAGAAGGCGCGCACCTGCGCCGCCGCGGAGAGAGCGTCGCTCGCGGTACGGTCCTGATCCGAAGAGGCGAGCGGCTCGGGCCGGCCAGGGTCGGCCTCGCCGCGCTCGCCGGCGCAGATCCGATCCGAGTTCGGCGCCGACCGAGAGTTGGGATCGCGGCGACGGGAAACGAGCTCGTCGCGGCGCGAGAATTCCCGCGGGAAGGAAAGATGCGCGACTCGAACGGACCGATGGTCGACGCGCTCTGCCGGGCGCGAGGCTGGCCGACGGTTCTGCGCGAGCGCGTCGCGGACGACACGGCGTCCGTCGAACGTCTCTTCGAAGAGGCCGATGACACGGACGTGCTCGTCACGACGGGCGGGGTGTCTGCGGGCGACCTCGACCTCCTTCCGGCGGCCGCGGAGCGCGCGGGCTGGGAGATCCTCTTCCACCGAGTTGCGGTGCGTCCGGGAAAACCGATCGCATTCGCGCGGCGTCGGGAACGCTTCTGGTTCGGTCTCCCCGGCAATCCCGTCTCGACGTCCGTCTGTTTTCATCTCTTCGTACGGCGGGCGCTCGATCGGATGGAGGGGGTCGACCCGCCGGGAGCGCCGGCCGTGACCGCGCAACTCGTCGGCGCGGTCTCTTCACGAGGCCCTCGCGAGACCTACCGCGACGCCGTGCTCGTCGAGGAGGACGGAGTGCGCCGGGTCGAGCCGCTGCCGACAGCTGGCAGCCACGACATCGCGGCGCACGCGCGTGCGAACGCGCTGATCCGGATCCCGGTCGACAGCGAGCCGCTCGCCACCGGATCGCTCGTAACATGCGTGCTGCTCGAGCGTTGAGCAAAGAGCGCCGCGCGAAGACGCCGGCGCGTCGGTCTCGGCGAGATCCCGAGGCACTCCAGCTCCGCACGCTGACCACCGACGGCGTGCCCATCGCCTACACGCTCTGGAGGCATCCGGCGCGAGAGCTCGTGATTCTTGCGCCGGGATTCTGGCGGCGGCGGCTCGCGCGGGAGAACCTCTACCTGGCGACTCACTTCGCGCGGCGCGGATACGACGTCGCGGCGCTGGACTTTCGCGGACATGGGGGCAGCGGCGGCTCGTACGCTTTCGGAGCCGCCGAGGCGCTCGACCTCGCGGCGGTGGCCCGGGAGCTCGCGGGCGACGGGCGGCCGTATCGCCGGTTTTCCGTCGTCGGACTTTCGATGGGAGGCTCGATCGCCGCGGAGGCCCTGGCGCGGCATCCCGAGCTGCCTTGCCGCGCGCTCGTGATGATCTCATCGCCCGCGGATATCACGACGTTGAAGCCGCGGCCACTCTCGCGCGACGCGATGCGGCAGCTTCGACTCCGCCACGCTCTGCGGATGCCGCGGATCGCGCTCCGGTACTTGCGAGGCCCGAAGCCTCGGGCGGCGGAAGCGATCGCGAAACTGTCGATGCCGAAGTTGATCGTGACGGCCGAGAACGACTGGTTGGTCGACCCCTCTCATGGACGCCTGCTCGCGGAGATGGCCGCGCCCCCGGTCGACTACCTTCATCTGGAGCTTCCCGGATCACTCCACGCGGACGCCCTCGTCAAGTACGTGCCGCTGCGTCTCCTGCGTGTCCTGGATCGCTGGTTCGCGCGTCATGCGCCGCCGTAGTCGGAACCGTCTTTAGGTTTTCCTAATCCGACGATCGCGCACGAAGCGTGCAAGTAGAATCCGCGCCGTGCCGGAGCGCCGTGTCGTTGTCACCGGAATGGGATGCCTGTCCCCCAATGGGACCGGTCGGGAGGCGTTCGCCCGGGCCCTGGCGCGAGGCGAGAGCGGCATCGACCGGATTTCTCTCTTCGATCCGGAGGGCCTGCCGGTCACGATCGCCGGGGAGCTGAAAAACTTCGATCCGACGCGCTGGGTCGGCACGAAAGACATCCGTCACGTGTCGCGCGCGGTGCCGATGGCGATTGCGGCGTCCAGCGAGGCCCTCGAGGACGCGGGGATCGATCCGTCGGAGCTCTCCCTGGAAGAACGTCGCGAAATGGGGGTCGTGCTCGGCACCGGCGGCGGTGCGATCGAGTTCACCGAGCGGATGTATCACCTCTACTACACGAATCAGACGAAGAAGGCGTCGATCTACGCGATCCCGTCGGGCACGATCGGCACTCTCTCCTCGGAGATCTCGATGCAGTTCGGGTTGCGGGGACTCTCCCATGTCGTCTCGACCGGGTGCGCCTCCTCGACCGACGCGCTCGGTTACGCATTCCGGGCGATCAAGTACGGAGTGAACGGCGGCGTCTTCCTCGCCGGCGGCGTGGACGCGACCGTCGTGCGGGGGATCATGGAAGGGTTCGTGATGATGCGGATCGTCTCGACCGCGTGGGAGTGCGAGCCGCCCCGGGCGTCGCGGCCGTTCTCGGCGGACCGCGACGGCTTCGTTCTGGGCGAAGGCGCGTGGATGTTCGTGATCGAGGAGCGCGAGCGGGCGCTCGCGCGCGGCGCGAAGATCTACGGCGAGATCCGCGGATACGGGTCGACGTGCGACGCGCACCATCGTGTCCGGCTCGACGAGACCGGCGAGGAGCCCGCGCGCGCGATGCTCCTCGCGCTCGAAGAGGCCGACCTGCCGCCCGAAGCGGTCGATTATCTCGCGTACCACGGCACGTCGACCGCGTTGAACGACCGCGTCGAAACCAAAGCGGTGCGGCGCGCATTCGGTGGTTCGGCCGAGAAGCTCCCCGGCTCGTCGATCAAGTCCATGATCGGCCATCCCCAAGGCGCCTGCGGGGCGGCGGGGGTGGCGGCGACCATCCTCGCCATGCGTGACTCCTTTCTGCCGCCGACGATCAACCTGGAGACGCCCGACTCGCAGTGCGATCTCGATTACGTTGCGAACGACCCGAGAGAAACGTCCTTCGAGCACGCGCTCTGCAACTGCATCGGTTTTGGATCCAAGAACAGCGCGCTGGTGATTTCGCAGGGGTAGGCTGCAGGTCACAGGTTTCAAGTTTCAGGTGGCCCGCGTTTCCGGCAACCTGCAACTTTGGAACCGAGTATCGTGAGTATCTTCGTTCCGCAGCGATGCCCGTCGGACGAGATCCTGGACGACCCAGCGATTTCCTCCGAAGAGATGTATCGGTCGCTCGAGGACCTCGCGCTCGTCAACCGCTCATTGGGAAGCGCGCGGGCCCTCGAGCGATTTCTGCTCCGGGAGATCCGTCGGCTGGGCGTCCAGCGGTCGGTCCTCCTCGACGTCGGAGCCGGGTCTGCGGACGTCTCCCGGCACCTCGCACACTCTCTCGCGCAGGCCGGACATCCCGCGAAGGTGTTCGCATGCGACCTTCAGTGGCGACACCTCGCCGCTGGCCGCCGGATGACCGGCGGCGACGCGCATCCCGCCGTCTGTGCGGACGTCTTCTCGCCGCCCTTCGGCGAGAAGTCGGTGGACTGGATCGTCTCGACGCTTTTCTTCCATCACTTCTCTCCGGAAGAGAACGCGCGGCTCCTCGTTTCCTTCGCGCGAATCGCACGGCAGGGCTTCGCCCTCCTCGACTTGACCCGGCACCTCGTTCCCCTCGCGTTCATCTTCGTCGCGGGAAGGCTGCTCTTCAAGACTCGCGTGTCAGTTCTCGATGGAATCGCTTCCGTGAGGCAGGCCTATACGCCGGAGGAGGCGCGTCGGATCGCGCAGGACGCCGTCCCCGGCGCACGCGTTGAGCCGGTTTTCCCGTTCCGGCTCCTCGTCTCCGCCATGAGCTCTTGAACGACAGTTTCGATGCCGTCGTCATCGGGGCCGGTCCGGCCGGGTCCTCGGCCGCGGCGGTTCTCGCGGGCTTCGGCCGGACGGTCCTTCTGCTCGAGAAGGAGCTCTTTCCGCGCCACAAGGTCTGCGGCGAGTTTCTCTCCGCCGACGCGCTGCCGAGCCTCGAGCGGATCGGCGCGCGAGAGATCGTCGAAGCGGCGACCGCGGAACGGATCACGAGCGGCGTGCTTCATCTCGGGAACGGAAGAACGGTTGTCTTCCGTTTGCCCGCACCGGCGCTCGGCATTTCCCGGTTTCTTCTCGACGATCTCCTCGCGAAGCGTGCGCGCGACAGCGGGGCCGATGTCCGGTTCGCCGTCCGGGTCCGCTCCGCCGCGCCGGCAACCGGAGCGCGGTTCCGCGTCCGATTCGTGCACCGGCAAGTGGAGCGGGAGGTCGAGGCGCGGGCGGTCATCGGCGCATGGGGTCGCTGGGACGCGCTCGACCGAACGTTCGAGCGCCGCTTCCTCGGGCGCCGCGCACGTTTCTTCGGATGGAACCGGGACTACCGAGGAGACGCGCGGTTTCTCGAAGGAGAAGTCCGGCTATACCTTTTCGCCGGCGGGTACTGTGGTCTCTCGCGAGTCGAACGCGGAGCCTTGAATCTCGCCGGCGTCGTGTCCGAGAGCGTCTGGAAGGAGGCCGGCGGAGGTTGGACTGGCGTCGTCGAGAAGGCGCGACGCGGCAACGCGGCGCTCGACTCGGACCTCGCGAAGCTCGAGCCCGGCCCGATCGGTTTTCTGGGGACCGGGCCGGTTTTCTTCACGAGAAAACCTCCCACGGAGAACGGATTGTTGATGGCCGGGGACGCGGCGGGTGTGATCGATCCTTTTTCGGGAGAGGGCCAGGCGGCGGCGCTCGCGAGCGGGATTCTCGCCGCGGAAACAGCGGAACGCCTCCTCTGCGGAGAGCTTTCGCCGGCGGCCTGCGCGCGCGCCTACGCGGAAGCGTGGGGGCAGCGCTTCGCGCGACGATTCGCATGGAGCGCGGCCTTCCGCCGGCTCATCCTGATCCGCCCGATCGGCGCGATCGCCGGGCGGATCGCTGGAGAGAAGCTGGTGCGCTTCGCCATCTCGGCGATCGGGGGGTCAGGCGGGTATTTTGGCAATATTCGCCCAAAAACACCAAAATACCTGCCTGACCCCTAGAGCCCTCTCGCTCCCTCCGGCGTAAAAATCTTCGGGTCGAGGCGCGCGCTCCGGTAGTCCCGGTACTCGAGGCGCGTGACGGCCTTGGACGGGGCACCCAGAAGCTCGCGCACCTCCATCTCGGAGACGACGATCCGGCCCCTCTCCCGGCGGAATTTCGTGAAGGTGACCGCGCGCGCTTCCTTTGCGGACGCGAGAAAAAACCGGACGCGACACGGAATCTTTTCCCGTTCGTCGACCGAGAGAAGGACGCGCGGGTACGACACCTTCGACGATTTCGCGGTGAGCTCGAGAACATGGCAGGTGCGACCGGCGGCGCTCTCTGTCT
>DASXTN010000048.1:0-7501 GCA_036505435.1 Thermoanaerobaculia bacterium
GTCGTAGGCGAGAATTGTCGCCCGAGAGAGGAAAATGTCCGACCTGGAGGTCAAACGGGGTCAGGCAGGCAATTGGGTAGTTTCGTCAAGCGATAACACCAAAATGCCTGCCTGACCCCGGCTAACCGGCTCCTGACCCCGCGCAGCCTAAAAATTCGAAACTCTGTCGAGCGCCTTCCGCACGTCCGAGGCCTGCGGAAGGATGAAGTCCTCGACCTTCGGTTGATAGGCGACGAACGTGTCGGTCGCGGCGACCCTCTCGACCGGCGCGTCGAGCCACGCAAAGAGCTCCGAGGAGATCCTTGCCGCGATCTCCGCGCCGTAGCCCCACGACACCGGGTCCTCGTAGACGACGATCGCCCGACTCGTCTTCTTCACCGACTCGGCGATCGCTGGCCAGTCGTAGGGCGAGAGGGTCCGAAGGTCCAAGATCTCGACCGTTCGGCCGGTCTCTTCCGTGAAGTCCTTTGCCGCCTGCCACGAGCGGTACACGGTCGCGCCATACGTGATGATCGTGACGTCCCTCCCCTCAGCAACGAGCGACGCCCTGCCGAACGGGACCATGTGATCGGGCCCCGGATAGGGAGCCTTGTTGTGCGTCTGGCGGTAGAGATGCTTGTGCTCGAGGAAGATCACGGGATCGTCGCAGCGGATCGCGGTGCGCAGGAGCCCGTTGGCGTCGAGCGCATTCGACGGGAGGACGACCCGGAGGCCGGGGATGTGCGTCATGAGGACCGCGCCCGACTGCGAGTGGTACATCGCACCTCCGCCGATGTAGCCGCCGATCGGAACCCGCACGACGACCGGACACGTCCAGGTGTTTCCCGATCGCCACCGCATGGTCGCGAGCTCGCTCCGGATCTGCATGTAAGCCGGCCAGATGTAGTCGTAGAACTGGATCTCGACGACCGGCTTCAATCCCCGCAGTGCCATACCGATTGCGCGACCAACGATGTTCGCTTCGGCAAGCGGGGAGTTGAAGACCCGCTCCTTCCCGTACAGCCGCTGGAGGTTGTGGGTGACCTTGAAGACGCCCCCTTTGCCCTTGCACTCGGCGAGGACCTCGTCGCGTGAGGCGTCGGCGACGTCTTGCCCGAACAGCACGACGCGCGGGTCGCGCTTCATTTCGTCGCGAAGACAGGCGTTCAAGAGGTCGACCATCGTTCCCGGCGACGCGTCCGGCGGGGGAACGGCGGGCGAGGAAAACGCGTCGGAAGTGGGATCGATGTCCGGCGAATAGACGAAGTCGTAAGCGGATTCGGGCGCGGGAAGCTCGGCGGCGAGGGCACGATCGGCGGCCTCGTCGACCTCCGCTTCGACTTCCTCCTTGAGGCGCGCGAGTGACGCTTCCGAGAGGATCCCCTCCTCGAGCAGGAACCGCGCGAACGTCGTCACCGGATCCCGCGCGAGCTCGCGTTCCCGCTCCTCTTTCGGCCGGTAGAGAGCCTCGTCGTCGGAGAGCGAATGACTGTACGGCCGGATGACGTGCGCATGCACCAGTGCCGGGCCGCGACGCGCCCGGCAATAAGCCACCGCGTCCCGAATCGCGTCGTAGGATTCGAGGAAGTCACAACCGTCGACTTCGGTCACGAAGAGGTCGGGAAAACCCGTCAAGAGCTTCGAGATCGAGCCGCCCGGTGTATTGACTTCGACCGGAACCGAAATCGCGTAGCCGTTGTCTTCGATCAGGTAGAGGACGGGGAGCTTCAGGTTGCAGGCGGTCGAGAGCGACTCCCAGAACTCCCCTTCCGAGGTCTGGCCCTCCCCCGACGAGACATAGATGACTTCGTCGTTGCGGAATCCGCCGCGGGCCGCGAGCTCGGGGATCTGAGAAAGCCGCATCCCTCCTTCTGCCACCCCTGCCGCGTGGAGGAATTGAGTGCCGGTCGGGGAGGACTTGGAAATCAGGTTCAGCCGCCGAGATCCCCAGTGGGCAGGCATCTGCCGGCCGGCGGAGGACGGGTCATCCTTCGCCCCGACGGACTGAAGGAACATTTCGTAGGCTGTGACCCCGATCTCCAGGCAGAAAGCGCGGTCCCTGTAGTAGCAGTCGAACCAGTCGTAGGCGGGTCGGACGAGCATTCCCGCGGCGGTCGTCACCGCCTCGTGCCCGGCGCTGCTGATCTGGAAGTAGATCTTGTTCTGACGTTTGAGCTGGATTTCTTTGTCGTCGACCTTCCGCGAGAGGTAGACATTGCGGTAGGCGGCGACCAGAGCAGCCGGGTCGAGTCCCTTGTATTTCTCTGACTGGACTTCGGTTGCCATGCTCGCGGGCAATATACCAGAGGGATTGGTCACGAAAGGTTTCAGGCACGCGACTTGTTATCTTCGGAGGACATGAGCGCATCGAATCCAATTCCCGGCAACGAGCTGCCCGGCTTCTTTCCCCGGCCGGCTCCGCCCGATCTCTCCTCGATCGACCCCCGGCTCGATCTGGAGGACGAGATCCGGAAGTTGAAGGAGGAGAAGAGGGCGGTTCTCCTATCCCACTACTACCAGGAGGAAGAGATCCAGGACCTCGCGGACTTCGTCGGCGACTCGCTCGACCTTTCGCGCAAGGCTCAGGCGACCGACGCGCGGATCATCGCATTCGCCGGCGTTCGCTTCATGGCGGAGACGGCGAAGATCTTGAACCCGACTCGCAAGGTGGTGCTCCCCGACTACGAGGCGGGGTGCTCGCTCGAGAATTCCTGCCCGCCCGAGATGTTTCGCGCCTGGCGCCAGCAGCACACGGGCGCGGTGTCCCTCACGTACATCAACTGCTCGGCGGCGGTCAAAGCGCTCTCGGACATCATCGTCACGTCCTCGAACGCCGAGAAGATCGTGCGCTCGATTCCGCCGGACAAAGAAATCCTCTTCGCGCCGGACCGGCACCTCGGCGCGTTTCTGATCAAGAAGACCGGCCGCCCGATGACGCTC
Organism: Thermoanaerobaculia bacterium; assembly: GCA_036505435.1. Classification (GTDB taxonomy): domain Bacteria; phylum Acidobacteriota; class Thermoanaerobaculia; order UBA5066; family Gp7-AA6; genus Gp7-AA6. The sequence goes on from DASXTN010000048.1 coordinate 2,920, forward strand.
TGGCCGGGCACCTGCATCGTCCACGAGCAGTTCTCCGAGCGGGAGATGCTGCGGTTGAAGGCGCAGCACCCCGGCGCGATGATCGCCGCGCACCCGGAGTGTCCGGAAGGGATCCTGAAGTACGCCGACCACGTCGGCTCGACCCGTTCGATCCTGCAGTTCGCGACGACGGCGCCGGCGAAGAAGTTCCTGATCGCGACCGAGGAAGGAATCATCCACCAGATGCGGAAGATTGCCCCGGATCGCGAGTACATCCCGATTCCTCCCGACAACGGCTGCCGCTGCAACGAGTGCCCGTTCATGAAGCTGAACACGCTCGAAAAGCTGTATCTGTGCCTGCGCGACGAGCGGCCGGAAATAGTCCTGCCAGAGGAATTGCGCAAAGCGGCTGAACGGCCCCTTTTGCGTATGCTCGAACTTTCGTAAAACGGGAAGGGGGACGAAGTCGATCAGGGCTTTTTCGCCCGTTTTCCGTTTTCCGTTCCCCTTTTCCCGGCTATTCTCCCCGCTTGATGGATGGTCTCTCCGCCGGCGAGCTGGACACAAAACTTCGTGAATTCCTGAGAGAGGACATCGGTTCGGGAGACGTCACCACCGAGTCAATCGTGCCGGAAGACGCCGTCGCCGCCGCGCAGATCGTCGCGAAGTCCGAGTGCGTCGTATCGGGTCTCGCCGTCACCCGCCGGGTCTTCGAGCTGCTCGACCCCCTCCTCTCCTGGGAAGACCGTGCGCGTGCGGGCGCGAAAGTCCCCGCGGGTACGACCCTCGCGCGGCTGTCCGGCAAAGCTCGGGCGATCCTGACGGCCGAGCGCGTCGCCCTGAACCTCCTCCAGCGAATGTGCGGCATCGCGACCGAGACGCACCGGTACGTCGAAGCGGTCGCGGGGACCGGCTGTCGCATCATGGACACGCGCAAGACGGTGCCGGGCTTGCGTGCCTTCGACCGCATCGCGGTCCGCGATGGCGGTGGGACCAATCACCGCGCCGGGCTGCACGACATGGTTCTCGTCAAGGATAATCACCGCACGATCGCCGGAGGGGTGACGTCCGCTCTTGAGGCGGTGCGGCGCAACGCCCCGGCGGGAATGCCGGTCGAGGTGGAGATCGAGTCGGAGGAAGATCTGCGCCAGGCGACCGTGGCGGGAGCCGACGTGCTTCTGATCGACAACCAGTCTTCGGAAACGCTCGGCCGCTGGGTCGCTCTTGTGAAGAGAGGCGGGCACGGGCCCGAGATCGAGGCCTCAGGCAACATGACTCTCGAGAAGGTCCGGAGCTACGCGCTCGCCGGCGCGGACTCGATCTCGGTGGGCGCGCTGACGCACTCCGTGGCCGCCGCCGACATCTCTCTCGAGGTCGCCCCTCACCCCGACCCTCTCCCCGCGCGCGGGGAGAGGGGGAAGGCATGAAGGACTCGACCGAGGTCCTCGTGCTCGGCACCGGCGTCGCCGGTTGTACGGCAGCCCTCGCCGCCGCTCGCGAAGGCGCCGACGTGACGCTCGTGACCCGTGCGCGCGAGCCGTTCGAGAGCAACACGTTCTACGCGCAGGGCGGGATCGTGGCGCGGCCTCCCGGGGACTCTCCGGAGCTCCTCGCCGCCGACATTCGGCGCGCGGGCGACGGACTTTGCGATCCGGAAGCAGTCGATCTCATCGCGCGGGAGGGGCCGGATCTCGTTCGGGAGCTCTTGATCGAGGAGCTCGCCGTCCCGTTCGACCGCGAAGGAAACGACTTCCACTGGACCCTCGAGGGCGCGCATTCGCTCCCGCGGGTCCTCCACGTCAAGGACGAGACCGGCGCGCCGATCGAACGGGCGCTCCTCGACGCTTGCCGGCAGGAAAAGAACGTCCGCTGGCTCATCGCGACGACGGCCGTGGACCTTCTCACGTTGTCGCACGACTCCGTCGATCCGACGGATCGATACGAGGCTCCGACCGTCGTCGGGGCGCACCTGCTCGAGCGCGAGAGTGGCGAGGTCCGGCCGCTGCTCGCGCGAGAGACGATCCTCGCAACCGGCGGTCTTGGTCAGGTCTACCTTCACACGACGAATCCGCAGGGGGCCCGCGGGGACGGCGTCGCGATGGCGCGGCGCGCGGGAGCGCGGTTGCTGAACCTCGAGTTCATCCAGTTCCACCCGACCGCCCTCGTCCATCCGAAAGGCCGTCTCCTTCTCACCGAGGCGTTGCGGGGCGAAGGAGCTCGGATCACCGACGCCGCGGGCCACTCTTTCTTGAAGGATGTCCATCCCGACGGCGAGCTCGCTCCTCGCGACGTCGTGGCGCGCGCGATCCATCAACGCATGCTCGAGCGCGACGAGCCGTACGCTCTGCTCGATATCTCGCACAAGCCTGCCGAGTGGATCCGCGAGCGGTTTCCGGGGCTCACCCGACGCTGCCTCGAGCACGGCTTCGACCTGACCGCCGGCCCGATCCCCGTCGTGCCTGCGGCGCACTATTCGTGCGGCGGTGTGTCCGTCGATCTCGACGGAGCGACGACGTTCGGTCACCTCCGGGCCGCCGGCGAGGTCGCCTGCAGCGGTGTTCATGGGGCCAACCGGCTCGCCTCGACGTCACTCCTGGAGGGACTGTTGTGGGGCTGGAGGTCGGGCAAGGCAGCCGTCCGAGCCGTCCGCGCCGAGCCTCTTCGCCGGCCGATCGAAGTTCGGCCCTGGGAGCCGGAGTTCGAGCCGGTCGACCCCGCCCTGATCTCGCAAGACTGGCTCGTGGTGCGCCACACGATGTGGAACTACGTCGGGCTGTTGCGATCGGAAAAGCGGCTCGATCGGGCCGGCCGGATCCTGGCCGAGCTGCGGGAGGAGATCGAGAACTTCTACCGCCGAGGCACGATGTCCGACGAGCTTCTGGGACTTCGAAACGGGGTTCAGACCGCGTTGGCGATCCATCGCGCCGCGTCGGACAACCGGGTTTCGCGCGGGACTCACTATCGGGAGAACGGCGCCGAGGCGCTGCCGACCGCACGACGGAAACGCGCGACCCTGTTGTAGTCTCGCGCTCGCATGAGTCTTCTCTATCTCCATTTCGAGAGCGACGAGCGCGCGGGCCGAGTCCAGAAGCTCGCGAAGAGCGGCGCGCACGTGATCGTCTCCGAGCCGCGCTGGCCCGGATTCTGGGAGATCGCGAAGCGGGAGAAACCGACGGCCGTCGCCGTCGACTTCACGCACGCACCCTCCCACGCGCTCGAGACCGCCGACTACATTTCCAAAGCAAGGGAGACCCGCGAAGCTCCGCTCTACCTGCTCCACGTTCCGGAGGACCGACTCGAAATCGTCCGCAAGCGTCTCCCGCAGGCGGCGATCGTGACCGAGCCGGAGCTCGCCGACCGCCTCGCTGACCTGGAGCGGGAGGCGCAGGCGCGTGCGCTCGAAAAGAAAGAGGCGGCGGCCGAGGCGCGCCGAACCGCGGCCGCGGCCAAGCAGGCGGCGAAGAAGGCGGCGGCGGTGGCTGCGAAGCCTCCGGCAAAAAAGACGAAGGCTGCTGCCAAAGCCGCCAAGGGCGGTGGTCGAAAGAAGGCGGCGCCTCGGAAGAAGGCGTCGTCGAAAAAGAAGGCGAAGACCTCTCGACCCACCAAAAACAAATAGTTCAAGGTTCAAAGTTCAAGGTTCAAGGTCGAAGCGCCCGCTTCGGTACAATCCCCGTCCTTCGAACGGAGGTCGCCTGATGACGAACGGATTCGCGAAAGAGGATTTGAGGAAATACGCCGCCGGGCAGCGCGGCGAATACGAGAAGGTCCTCGAGCAAATCGTCGAGATTCCGACGGTCTCCGTCGAGCCGGAAAGAAAGGCCGACGTTCGGCGCGGCGCTGAGTACGCCGTCTCGCTGCTCGAATCGTTCGGCGCGAAGGCTCGGCTCTACGACACGAAGGGACATCCGATCGTCTACGGACGCTTCGACCGCGGCGGGAACGTCCCGACGGTCACCGTGTACAACCATCTCGACGTCCAGCCGGCGGAGGGTCCGGACTGGCAGACTCCGCCGTTCGATTTCGTGAAAAAGGGAGATCGCTATTTCGGCCGCGGAACGACCGACGACAAGGGACCGGCGATGACCGCGCTGTTCGGTGCGCGCTATGCGTGGGAGCAGGACGTTCCGGTGAACGTGCACTTCCTCTGGGAGCTCGAGGAGGAGATCGGCAGCCCTCATTTCGAGTCGCTGATCAAGGACGAAGCGAAGGAATTCGCTACCGACTCCGTCGTCGTCTCCGACACGGTGTGGGTTTCGCGGTCGCGGCCGGCGCAACCGGCCGGGTTGCGCGGGCTGCAGGGCTTTCGCTTCACGCTTCAAACCGGTGAGACCGACCAGCACTCGGGGACCGCCGGCGGCGCGGCGCGCAACCCCGTCACGGAGATCTGCCAGTTGATCTCGGAATGCGTCGACGGCCGCACCGGGCGCGTGAAGATCGCCGGCTTCTACGCCGACGTGGTGCCACCGACGAAGCGCGAGCTCGAGGATCTGAAGAACTCCGGCTTCACGACCCGCGATTTCAAGCGCGACCACCTCTTCCGCTCTCTCCGCGTCGACGACGCGCTCGAGATCATGAAGCGCGTCTGGATGATGCCGACGTTCGA
>DASXTN010000049.1:0-3640 GCA_036505435.1 Thermoanaerobaculia bacterium
AGAGCGCCTCCCATCGAAGCGTGAATTTCGACTTCGCGGGTGGAGGCTCGAAGTACTGCGGCTCCTGCGCCGTGACCGGGCGACAGACAGCGAGCGCGACGAGCAGGATTCCTCGTCTCACGTTTCCCGTCTTTCGTTTCCCGTTTTCCGGCTCAGGCTGCCTGCCGCGCCGTCACTTTCGCCAGGGATTCGTAGAGCTCGCCGACGGTCTGGAAGCGGGCGCTCGGGTCTTTCTCCATGCATTTCATGACGATCGCGGCGATCTTCGGGTCGATGCGAGGGTTTCTCGACTGAGGAAGCGGTGGCGGATCGTTGACGTGCTTCAAGACCACGGCAAGCGGGCTGTCTCCCTCGAACGGAAGGGAGCCGGTGAACATCTCGTAGAGGACGACGCCGGTCGAGTAGATGTCCGAGCGGAAGTCGAGCGCGAGGCCGCGCGCCTGCTCGGGCGACATGTAGTCGGGTGTGCCGATGACCGTTCCCGTCGCTGTCATCCCGCGATCTTCGGTCAGCCGGGCAATACCGAAATCCATGATCTTCAGTCCGCCGGTCGGCTCGATGATGATGTTCTGCGGCTTGACGTCGCGGTGGATCACGCCGACGTCGTGCGCAGCGGCGAGGCCCGCGCAGACCTGCTTCGCGATTCGGAGCCCGACCGGCGTCGGAAGGATCTCGCCCGACTCCAGAAGATGCTTCAAGGTCAAACCTTTGACGAACTCCATCGAGAGGTATTTCAACCCGCTCGACTCGCCGAGATCGTGCGTGCGGAGGACGTTCGGGTGCGTGATGCGGCGCGCGAGCCGGATCTCCTGCTTGAAGCGATCGAGGAGCGACGGGTCCGCCGAGAGTACTTCGCTGCGTAAGGTCTTGATCGCGACGAGGTCGTCGAGCTCGCGGTCGTGTGCCTTGTACACGATCCCCATTCCTCCCTTGCCGAGCACCGACTGGATCTCGTAACGCCCGGCGAAGAGGGTGCCGATTTGCGGCTCGTCGTGAGAACCGACGGCGGTTCCGCCGGCGGGCGTGCGACTCGCGAGCACCGTCTCCTCGCTGCCGAGCGACAGCGTCAGAGAGGCGACGTACTTCTCGAGCGCCGCCTTTTCCTTCAATTCCTCGAGCATGGCGCGGAACGAGCGGGCGAGGATGCCGATCTCGTCGTTCGATTCGACCGGCAGCTCGGTCTCGAGGTTGCCGACCCGGACCGCCTCGGTGGCGCGAACGAGGCGGTCGACGGGCCCGGTGATTCGGCGTGCGAAGACGAACGAGAGCAAGAACGCGATGACGAGTGCCGCCAGGCCGACCAGGATCTGGATGTTCTGGATTCGTCGGAACGGCGCGAGCTCGCGGTCACGGCTACGGAGCGGAACGGCGGCGCCGACGAGCTGATCGGTCGAGGAGCGAATCGGGAGAAAGTAGGCGAGGTAAGTGTCGCCGGAGACATCGAGCGGGAGAGGGCCGATCGTCTTGCCCTCGCGTAACACCGCCGGCACGACCCTCGGAGAGCCGAGGATCGCCGCGATCACCGCGGAGCTCGTGTCGTGCATCGTCGAAGCGGCGACGACCGGTTTCGCCGGCTGGTCCAGCGGGGCAGCATCCGCGAGAAACACGACCTCCGCGTTCATCAGCGACTTCAGGCTCGACGCGACGTCGTCGTCGATCTGAAAGCCGGCGGCGATCGCGCCGACCGTCTGAGTACCGCCCCGAAGCACGGGCGCCGCGACGACGTGGTACAGCTTGCGATCGGACAGCCAGATCCCTTCGGCGTCGTCCTCTCCCTGAAGAGCGGCCGCGATCGTCGGAACCGATCGCATGTCGCGCGAGTAGGGAAGAGGTTTGTCCGTACGGGCAAATGCCGTACCTCTCTCATCGACGGCGATCAGGAAGTCCGCTCTCGCGCTTGAGGCCTGCTCGCGTTTCAACGTGTCGTAGGCAGTCGCGGGGTCGGGGTCGGCGATCATGGAGATGGTGCCCGCGTTGTTGACGACGACCGCGAGAGCACGGTGCAACTCCTCGTACCGGTTGCGCTGGAACGATTCCCATGCCGGGCCGGCCTTTTTGAGGTCGTCGGCGATCTTTCTGTCGGCGATCGCGCGAGAACGGGCGGCGGAGACCGCGATTGCTCCGCCGACCGCGATCAGGATCAGGAGAGCCGCGGCGAAGAAGATCTTGAGCGAGAGCGAAAAGCGCGGCGGCTCGGGCGCCGGAAGCTTCAGTCCTCCGCCGACCGGAGGAGCGCCGGTCGCTGGACGGGGAGTCGCCCTTTCAGTAGCGCTCATCGTCCGATCCCGACTGCGGCGGATAGTCCTTGCCGTATTTGTTCTTGTGCGGGACGGGGCGATAAGCGGTGGTGTCGATCGAAAGTGTGAGCGGCGCATCGCCCGACGCCGGCAGCGTGAGAGGAACGCTCACCTCAGTTCCTTCCTCGTGCCACGCCTTGAGCGTCCAGGAGCCGGCCGGCACACCCTCGAACCGAAACGCGCCGTCTCGGTCGGTGACGGCGGCAAAGTCGGAATCCACGACCATCAAGAAACCGACCATCTGGGGGTGGATGTTGCAGTAGACCTGGACCAGACCCGGCCCCGCGAACGAGTGTCGCTTCGAGGCGCCGCTCCTGTAAAGGCCGAGGTCGAAGCGATTCGCGCCGGACACCGAAAAGACGTTGTGGAACACCGGATCTTTGTTCGGAAACTCGACGGTGCCCTGCCGCGGGACGGCGAGGACGCGAGGTGTGAACCGCTTCGACTCCTGGGTCATCTTGAGTACTCCGGCGAGCCCGCCTCCCCCTCGCGGTCCCTCGATCCAAACGACGGAATTCGACGCATCCGTTCGCGGCGAGCCCGCCTTCACGAGGACGACCCGGCCGGAAACGGACGTCGCCGAGCCGGCGGCGCGCAAGCCCACGACAACCGAAAGAAGGAGGAAAACGAGAGGTCCCGCGACGAAAAACCGCGTCGCCATGAGTGTTTTTGATCATAGCATCCGCAATCGACCCGACTCGATCGGCATCACCTTTGCGTCTAAGATCGACGGCAGAGAGGCTGCCCATGAAAGCGGATCGCGTCGAGATCTTCGGAAAGGACACCTGACCCTACACGACCGCGGCCCGTGAGGATTACGCGCGTCGGAAAATCCCGTTCACTTACATCGACGTCAAGCGTGACTCGAAAGAGCTCGCGCGGATGGTCCGGCTCTCGGGCGACCGTCGCGTCCCCGTGATCGTCGAACACGGGAAAGTGACGATCGGTTTCGGGGGGACGTGAGGAGTGTGAGCGGGCCGGTCGGCCCGCTCGGGAATCGGTAAGCGAAAATCGGTAATCGAGTCGCTCTGTCTCGACGCCCGATTTCCCATTCCCGATTACCGGTTTCCGGCCCATAATCCCCGCCAACCTGATGACCGGCACGTCTTAAGGAGGTCCGCATGGCGAACGTTCCCGAGAGACCCGGCGCGGAGTTTCGGCCCTACGTCTCTCCCGGGCAGTCGCCTCCCGAGTTCACGCCGAAGGCGATTCTCCTCGGCATGTTCTTCGGGATCCTCTTCGGCGCGGCGACGGTCTATCTCGCGCTGCGGGCAGGCCTCACGGTCTCCGCGTCGGTGCCGATCGCCGTTCTGGCGATCGCTGTCTTCAAGAAAATCGGCAAG
>DASXTN010000050.1:0-2899 GCA_036505435.1 Thermoanaerobaculia bacterium
TCGGTGATCTCGTCTAAGAAGAGAGTCCCTCCGGCTGCCTCCTCGAAGTAACCGACTCGCCGCTTGTCGGCGCCGGTGAAGGAGCCCCGCTCGTGACCGAAGAGCTCGCTTTCGATCAGCGTCGGAGAGATCGCGCCGCAGTTGAACGCCACGAACGGCTTCGCGGCGCGGCGGGAGAGTCGGTGGATCGTCCGGGCGGCGACTTCTTTGCCGCTTCCGGAAGCCCCGGTGATGAGAACGGGGGCGTTCGATTTTGCGACGCGGCGAATCACGTCGAAGATCTGCGTCATGATCGGAGATCGTCCGACCAGATCTCCCAGCCGACCGGTCTCCTGTAGCTCGGCGCGCAGAGTCTCGACCTCGGATTCGAGCCGGCGGCGATCGGCCAGCCGGTTGAACACAACCTCGAGCTGCGCCGGCCGCAGCGGCTTCAAGAGGTAGTCGACCGCGCCCGCGCGCAATGCCTCGATCGCGTTGTCGATCGATCCCTGCCCCGTGATCACGATGCCCTCGCGATCCGGATCCGCCTCGCGCGCCGTGCGGAGGATCTCGATCCCATCCCCGTCGGGGAGATGGATGTCGACGACCAGGACCCGCGGGTCGAACTCCTCGACGGCGCGCGAGGCCTCCTTGACCGTCCCGACCGAGCGCGTTTCGCCGCCCAGATCCTTGATCGACTCCTCGAGGCCTTTGCGCGTGGCCAGGTCGTCTTCGACGATCAAAACCTTCAAGCTGGTTCCTCCGGAAAGCTCAGGGTTGCGGAAACTCTGTCTCCATTTTGACAGAGACGCACGGAACCTCCCGCGTCGGCGGCGTACAACCGCGCAAGTGCGAGCCCCATTCCCCAATTCTTCCCAGCACTGGTCGAGCGCGGCGCGAACAGTTTGTCCGGGTCCTGCCCGGGAAGGTGGCCGGCGTTCTCGACACGAACCTGGAGACAGCTGCCGTCTCGTTCGCGAAAGACCGCGATCGGCTCTGAAGACCCGTGCTCGAGCGCGTTCGCCACGAGCGACGAGAGCGCCTCGGAGAGCCTAGCGCGATCGCCGGAGATCCGGCCTCCGGTCCAACCCTCCACGTGCGATCGATCTCCGGCGACGTCGCGAACGATCGCCGCGACCCATGCGTCGAACTCGAAACTCTCGTCGGCCGCCGATTCGAAGAGAAGCAGTTCTCGAGCGCGCTCGAAGAGCTCGAAGGCGCGAACGAGCTCCGACCGCGCTACGTCGAGAGAATCACCGGGGTCATCGCCCCGCGAAAGGCGCCGGCGGGCGCCCTCCAGATGGAGCGAAACCGCCGAGAGAGGAGTGGCGACATCGTGGAGGAAGGAGCGGAGGAACTGCTTCTGAGCGGAATTCCGGGAATGGATCGAATCGGCAGTCAAGCGGGCATCCTTTGTGCTACAAACAGCGCCTCCAGCGAGACATCGCATCGTATGCCAAAAACGAACGACGCCGAAGGCAGCTCCGCCCCATCGCACTCGCCGGTTTCGGGTGCTCGGTCCTCCCTCAAAACGCGACTCAAGCTTTCGGCGTTCGTTGGTCTCGCGATCATCGCGGCGTGGCTCTACTACACAGTCAATGAAGTCCTGACGCTGTACGACGTCACGCGAGACATCCAGCGCACGACCGATCTGCGCGAACGCGTCGGCGACGCGAAGAGCGCGCTCGCGGAGGCGGAGGATGCTCTCGACCGATATACTCAAAGTGGCCAGGGATACGACCTTTCGCGCCATCACGCCGGCCGGACCGCGATTCGCATCGCTCTCGGTGCAATCCGTCGCCGCATTCTGACCGAGAGCTCCCGCGGATCTCTCGAACAGGCGGAAGCGGCGGAGGAGATCTACTCGAAGGCCGCGGACCGCGCGATCAGCCGCTGGGCTCCGGGAAGTCCGTCGGCCGCACGGGAAGAACGGGACAATGTCGTCGAGCCGGCGGCGGCGACGCTGCGCGACGTCTTGCTCGAGCTCGAGAACCGGTTCGGCCGCAGCGAAGCGATCGCCGAGGGGAGGGTCCAGAGTGCACGTGACGCCGCCACGGCCGCCCTCGTCATTCTCGCGGGACTGATCATCGCCGGATTCCTGTGGCTGCTCTCCGACGTCGACCGCCGCATTCTCTCGCCCGCGGTCTCGGCGACCCGCGCTCTCTCCGATCTCGCCTCCGACCGCGAGCCGCCGCGGCTCTCGGACGTCTCCGGCGACGAGATCGGCGAGCTCGGGAGACAGTTCAATCGCGCCGCTTCGGTCTATGCCGATCGAGCGCGGGCTTTGGGCGAGCGCGACATCCAGACGTCGGTCAACGCGGTGCTCGCCGCCGCGGCCACAGTCAACGACCTCAAGGGCTTCGGATCGAAAGTCCTCGAGACGGTGCTCGAGGTGTCGGGCGCGTCGTCGGGCGTGCTCTACCTGCCCGAGGCAGGCGGCACCTTCGCGCCTGCGGAGGCCGTCGGCTGGAGTCCCCTTCCGGAAGAAGCGGTCGGTCGAGACGAGGCGCGCCGGGCGGCTTCCGAGAAGAAGCCGATCTTCGTATCCGTCGGTTCCCAGACCCCGACGATCAACGTGTTCGACGGACGGATCCTGCCGCGCGAGAGCGGACACATTCCCCTCATCTACTTCGACCATGTCGTCGGAGTGCTCGCGCTCGGCGCCGCCCAGCCGTTCACTGCGAACGCCCGCAACGTGCTCTCCGCGATCGCGCCGAGTCTCGCCGTCGCCCTCGCGAACGCCTCGGCGAACGAACGCGTCGCGGAACAGACCCGCCGCCTCGCCGAACAGAACGAGCTCCTCGAGGAGCAGCGGAGCCGGATCGCCCGCACGAACCTCGAGCTCCAGCGGGCGTCGGCGCTCAAGGACCGATTCCTCGCCTCGGTCTCCCACGAGCTGCGCACCCCGATGACCGTAATC
>DASXTN010000051.1:0-2503 GCA_036505435.1 Thermoanaerobaculia bacterium
AAGAGTTGAAGAAGCTCGTCGACAGAAGAATCGCTGACTGGAACGCGATCCGGACCGTCGAGCTCTCCGCTCTGAATGAACAGCTCCGGGCCACCGGCCTTCCGCCGCTCGGTTTGACCCCGAGAACGGGGAGCGGCTCCCGCTAGCCCGGCTTGCTCACATGACACGCGTGAAGCGCCGATCGGACGTCATCGTGATCGGTGCGGGCGCGGCGGGCCTTGCCGCGGCGGAGGCGCTCTCGCGGGGCGGCGCGTCCGTCGTCGTCCTCGAAGCGCGCGCGAGAGCGGGTGGTCGGATCTGGACACGCCGCATGCGCGGGTGGCCGCTGCCGATCGAGCTCGGCGCCGAGTTCGTGCACGGCAAGAACGACGACCTCTTCGAGCTCGCTCGTCCGGCAGGTTTGCTGATCGACCGCCTCCCGGACGTCCACTTCGAGTCGGCCGGCTCCCGTTGGCGCCGCTCGAGCGGCGTCTGGAAGCAGTTCGATGCGATCACCCGCAAGATGCGCCGCACCGGCCGCGACCGGTCGGTCGCCGAATTCCTCCGGATGTATCGAGCGTTGTCGGGTGCACAGAAGCGTCTCGCGACCTCCTTGATCCAGGGCTACTATGCGGCGGAGCTCGATCGCGCGAGCGAGCACGCGCTCTCGACCGCCGGAGACCCCCCGCCCTCCGCGGATGAACAAAGTCAGTTCCGTATCCTTTCCGGCTACGACGGCGTCACGGAACGGCTGAGGTCGCTGATCGATCCGAAGCAAGGTCGGCTCCTCTTCTCGACTCCAGTCCGTCAGATCCGCTGGCGGCGAGGGGACGTCACGGTCCGCACGGCCGACTCCGGCGAGTTCCGCGCGCGTCACGCGATCGTCACGGTTCCCGCCGGCGTCCTCAAGGACCCCCCCGATGCGAAGGGCGCCATCCGCTTCGATCCCGATCCGCCAGAGTTGCGGCGTGCGCTCGACGGCATCGCCGTCGGGCACGTCGTCAAGATCGTCCTGTTGTTCCGCGAGGCCTTTTGGGAGGAGCAGACTGAAGAGGGTGAGGAGATTGCGTTCATCCATAAGTGGGACGCGGCCTTCCCGACGTGGTGGACGGCCGCCCCCGCGCAGGTTCCGATGCTGACCGGCTGGGCGGGCGGACCGGCCGCGAAGGCGTTGGAGCGTCTCCCGCGCAACGTCGTTCTCCGACGAGCGCTCGAGGCGCTCGAATCTCTTTTTGAAGTCCCTGTCGGCAAGTCGAGGCGACTCCTGGTCGCGTGGCACGCGCACGACTGGACCCGAGATCCATTCGCGCGCGGCGCCTACACCTACCAGGCCGTCGGAGGCGCGAAGGCGCCGTCCGCGCTCGGTCGGCCGATCGCTGGAACGCTCTTCTTCGCGGGGGAAGCGACCGAGCGGGAAGAGAACGGGACCGTGCCGGGCGCGATTACGAGCGGCCGCCGCGCGGCGCGTCTCATTGGGGTCAGGTCTCCACTTGCCACATCGAGGTAATCCCCTGAGCTAGGAGGATTTCGCCTCCTCTTCTGTAATCGGCTGGACTTCCGCTTCGGCGCGCTGGACGTCCGGCGTCGTGATCACCCTCGACGCAAAATGCCGCGCGACGCGCGTGACCTCGCGACCGAGCACGTGGAGCTGTTCGGCGATCTTCTCGTCGTGCCAGCCCTCGCGGTCGTAGACACGCCACGCCTGCGGGATCGGGATCACGAGCGGGACGGCCCAACCGCGCAACGCGCGCACGATGAACTCCATCGTATTGACCGCCTGCAGCCCCTGAGTGCCGCCGGCCGTGCTGATCAGCCCGACGACTTTGTCGGTCAAATATGCCGGCTTGCGATCGCCGAGAAGCTGGAGCCAGTCGAGCGCGTTCTTGAAGGACCCGCTGATCGTGCCATGGTAGAGCGGGCTCGCCCAGAGGAGGCCGTCGGCCGCGTGGACGCTGTCGCAGAAGCGCCGGACGGAATCGGGGATGTCCTCGAGATCCGGCGCATACATCGGAAAACCGAGCTCGCGCACGTCGAACAATTCCGCGCTGGCGCCGCCGTCCGCCGCGCCTTCGAGAGCGATCTTCAACGCGGCGAGGCTGCTCGATCGCGCCGCGAGACTCCCACCCAGCCCGACGACCCGGATGCTGTCAACCATCCCTGCCTCCTCCGCCGAGGACCCTCCGGTTACTTCCTCATGTACTTCCAGTTCCTCGGCTTGCCCTCGGCCATCCATTCGATGGCGGTGTCCAATCGTTTCTTGCGGGTCTCCTCCGCCTTTGCCTGCGTGATCCACTCGAGATACTCGCGCTTGTGGCTCGGGCTGAATCCCTCGAACGTCGTCCGCGCCTTTGCGTTCTTCTTAAACGCCGCTGCGAGATCGGCAGGCACCCGGATCGGCTTCTTCTCGTGCTTCAGCGGCCGCGGAACTTTTACTCCTTCCTCGTTCAATCGAGCGGCCTTCTGGACGTAGCCGATCAGGACCTTGTCGTTCGGCAGATCCCCGAGGCTCGTGATTCGCCCGAAC
>DASXTN010000052.1:0-3109 GCA_036505435.1 Thermoanaerobaculia bacterium
GACGAGCTCGACGCCGCTCTTCGTCGCGCAGGCGACCGGGAGCTCCACGTGACCGCGCTGCGACGCGACGAGCGCCGATGCGACGACGCCCGACCCGCACGAAAGCGTTTCGGCCTCGACGCCGCGCTCCCACGTGCGCACATCGAGGCGATTCGGCCCGGCGACGCGGACGAAGTTGACGTTTGCGCCCTCCGGGAGCAGCGGATGCCGGCGCAGCGGCGGCCCGACGCTCTCGATCGGAAGCGCCGCGAGGTCGCTGCGCACGAAGACGACGAGGTGCGGCACACCGACGTGGATCGGGATTCCCGTCGGCGGAAGACCTGCGGTGGAATATCGCTCCGGACTCTCGAGGTCGAGAGAGATCGGTTCGCCCGGGGCGATCACGTCTTTGAGCGCGAGCGTCACCGACTCTCCGTCCACGCGGGCGCCGATGTTTCCCCAACCCGTTTCGAGGACCAGCTCGGGATCGGCGACGAGACGGCGCGTGACCGCGTAGCGCGCCGCACAGCGCGTCCCATTTGCGCAGAAGGACGCGAGCCCGCCATCTGCGTTGTAGTAGTCGAGGTGGATGCGCCCATCCCCGCCGCGGGAGAGAAAGAGCGCTCCGTCCGCGCCCACGGAGAGACCGCGGCGGCAGACGAGAGCGATCCGTCGGCAGTCCGCGTCGGAGAGCTTCCGCCCGTCCGCCTCGAAGAGGAGGAAGTCGTTTCCCCCTCCGGCCATCTTGACGAAACGATCCGGGAGCGCCATTTTCGCCGCAGAGTCTAATTCGCCGTCGTGTACCCCCTCGCCCCGCTTGCGGGGAGAGGGTTGGGGTGAGGGGCGTTTTCGGGACCTACGACTTCGCCCGCGCGGCGCGGCGCGCCCAACGGACGAGGCGTTCCCGGTTCTCGACGACGTCCACCGGCACCTCGAAGTAGTTGCGCAGAGTCTGGCTCGGATTCGGGCGGAAAGATTTCATTCCGCACGTCTCGTACTTCGGGCGGTTTCCGTCGTCGGTTTTGAAGAACAGCCGCCCGCGGTGGAGGATCCCGAAGAAGGCGCTTCCGAGATACAGCCCGTAGCCGCCGAACATCCTCCGGCACTCGAGCCGGCTCTCGAGCGGCGAGAGCTGATCGAGAACGAAATCGCGGTAGGTGTCGGCCAGCACGGACTCCAACTCTAAAACGTTTCGGCGATTGCTTCCGGCGACGCGGCGCTCGCATTGCCGGACGCGTCCATCGCTACGACGGTGTAGCGATAGCGCCGGCCCGGCTGCACGGTCGTGTCGGTGATGAAAGTGTCGGAGATCGGTTTCTCCGTCAGCCGCACAGCAGCGCCCTCCCCCTCAGCCCGGAATACCACGTATCCGGCGAGGTCGGCCGCGACCACCGGTTCCCAGACGAGCCGCACTGCTTTCCCTTCGGAAAGCGCGTCGATTCGGCTGGGCGTCGGCGGCGGGAAGACGTCGCGGTAATCGACGCCTGCTTCCAGCGCGGGAATGCCCTCGACCTTCGGTTTCATGGGAAGGGTCGCGCGCACGGTATAGACGTGCGACCCGCCGTAGGGCGCGGTCGTGTCGACGAAGTTCGTCCCGGCGATCGGCTCCGCGTTCAGCGGCGCCACGTACTCCTCGTCCGGCAGCGTGCGGCGATAGACGCTGTAGCCGCCGACGGCGGAGGGCCGCCCGAGGAGGTCCGTTTCGGGAGGCTGCCACTCGATGCAGATCCGGCCCTCCTCGGGGGTCACACGGAGGATCGCCGGCGCGCCGGGCGGCACGTCGGGCGAGACAGAAACGACGTTCGAAAGAGGGCTGCGCTCGCCACCGCGCCGCAGGGAGACGACGGCGTACGCGAGCGCGCCCGGGGGCTTGCCCGCCGAAAGGAGCGGATAGAGCGGATCGCGGTAGACGACGGTCGCGCCGCGCGTTCGCTCGGCGATCGCGGCGACGGGGAGCGCGTCCACCCTCTTGGCTTCCCGGAAGAACGCGTTCTCCGCGAGCCGCACGTTGGCCGCTTCGCGGCGCGCCGCCGAGGCGGGCGCCTGGTCTCCGGCGGGGGCCGGCCCGCGCGAAGCGGGGGGTCGAGCCGTCACGATCACCGGGGATGGATCGACGACCCGGTAGATCTCGATCGACGCGACGTCACGCAGGGGATCGCCGTTCATCATCCGGTCCGGATAGGAGAAGGTGAGCACCGCATCGGAGCCTTCCTGCTCGACCGCGAGGTCGGAGACCGCGGCGGGTCCGCGCGGCAGGGGCGGCGTCGGATCGCCCTTCTTGCCGCAGGCGACTGCAAGCGCAAGCAACAGGAGGACGAGCGCGGCGCGCCGTCTACAAAACGTAACGGGACAGATCCTCGTCGCGGACGAGGTCGGAGAGCGCCGCGCGGACGTCTTCCAGGCCGATCGAGATGGCACGGCCGGAGTTTTCCGGTCCCGCGAACGAAATGTCCTCGAGCAGTCGTTCGAGGATCGTGTGCAGCCGCCGCGCGCCGATGTTCTCGAGCGCGCGGTTGACGCGCTCGGCGTCGCGCGCGATCTCGCGGACCGCGTCCTCCGTGAACTGCAGGTCGACCTCCTCCGCGGAGAGCAGCGCCCGGTACTGCTTCAAGAGCGCGTTCTCCGGCTCCGTCAGGATCCGGACGAAATCCTCCTCCGTCAAAGAATCGAGCTCCACGCGAATCGGAAAACGACCCTGGAGCTCGGGAATCAAGTCCGACGGCTTGGAGACGTGGAATGCGCCGGCCGCGATGAAGAGGATGTGGTCGGTCTTCACGAAGCCGTACTTCGTGTTGACGACGGTGCCCTCCACGATCGGGAGAAGGTCGCGCTGGACTCCCTCTCGGGAAACGTCCGGGCCGCTCCGCCCGGATTCGCGGCCCGCGACCTTGTCGATCTCGTCTAAGAACACGATTCCCGACGACTGCGCGCGGTCGACCGCCTCCCGCGCGACCTGGCCCGCGTCGATCAGGCGTCCCTCCTCCTCCGCCTGGAGGATCTCGCGCGCGTCCTTGACGCTCGTTTTGCGCCGCTTCTTCTTTCCTCCGAAGAGGCCGGGGAGCATCTCCTTGACGTTGATGTCCATCTCCTCGACGCCCTTGTCCGTGACGATCTCGAACGAGGGAAACGT
>DASXTN010000053.1:0-7603 GCA_036505435.1 Thermoanaerobaculia bacterium
CTTCATGGCGCCAGCCGGTCGGGCGCAAGCTCCCTCTCGACCCCGGGGAGAGGGTCGGGAGAAGGGGCCAGCCTGGCGATCGCCGGAGAAGCCGCGGGCCAGCGGCCGAGCGCCCGCGAGAGCGAGAGCTGCGAGATTGCGAGCGCAAACCGCTGGCGCGCGAGCTCGGCGGCCGCCTCGAACGCCGCCACGGCGGCATCCGCCTGCTCGAGCGCCGTGGCGAGTCCTTCGGAGTAACGAACACGCACCTCGCGCGCATTCTGTTCCGCGACGCGCGCGCGTACTTCGGCCTGCTCGAGCGCGGCTCGCGCCGTGTCGAGATCCGTGCGGGCAGTTCGGATTTCGAGGCCGATCCGGCGCCTCAGCGCGTCGGCGTTCAGCAACGCCTCCCGATACTCGGCCCGGCGCGCGGCCGCCTGGGCATACCGGACTCCGCCGTCGAAGATGTCCCAGGTCAGGAGCGCGGCGACGTTCCAGTCCCTTTCCCGGCCGGAGAGTCCCGGCTCGTTGTTCGCGCGATACGTGCCGCGCAGCGTGACGGTCGGCACGACCCGCAGTTGGGGCTCGAGTGCCAGGAGCCTCAGAGACTCGGCCCGAAGCGTCAGCTCGCGCAGATCGGCCCTCGCCTCCTGCGCGACCCGTTCGAGATCTTCCGCGCTCGCAGACTCGGTCGACTCGGCCGCCGGCTCGACTAGCGGCCGGTCCACGTCGGCTCCAATCAGATAGCCGAGCGAGAGTCGTGCGCTGCGAACGGAGCTCCCGGACTGCGTCAGCGCCAGCTGCGCGGTGGCGAGCTCGAGCTCCGCGCGGGTCAGGTCGTTCGACGAGGCGAGCCCGGCCTCGAGCTTCGTCCGGGCGTCGGACACGGTCGCTTCCGCGACCTGGATGCGGCGGCTTGCGGCATCCCGCAGACGCTCCGCCGAGAGGACCGCGAAGAAGCTTCCCGCAACGTCGAACGCGAGTGTCCGCCGGATCTCCGCCGAAGCGTTCTCCTGTGCCTCCAGGTTGCGAGTGGCGCTTCGGGCCACGGGGAAAGCGCGCACGTCCAGGATGTCGGTCTCGACGGTCGCGACGCCGGAGAACGCGTCGAGCGCCTGGACGACGATCTCCTCGTCATCGACGGTTCGGGTTACCTCGCGGGAACGGCGGGTGTAGGTGCCGACGAAAGAGAGATCCGGCAAAAGCGTCGAGTAAGCCTCCCGGCGTAGCGCGCGCGCCCGATCGATTCGCGCTTTCGCGATGCCCGCCTGCTCGTTGTTCCGTGCGGCGAGGGCGAGCGCCTCCGCGAGACTCAACGGCGCAGAGCCGACCGGGGTCGGGAGAACCGCGGCGGACTCAGCCGCGAGGGCCGGAATGCAGGGCGAAGCGAGCAATGCATTGATGCCGAGTACGGCGACGATCCCTTTCACGACCCGCTCACGCCGTCGGTTCCCAGGAAGCCCTCGCATCGAGCGCATCCCTCCTCCATGCGGTTGCAAAACCGAATCTTAGACCGCGCCATGCCCGGGTGGATTGAGCCCAAAGCCCAAGGTCCAAAGTCAAAAGTCGTCGGAGATAGACTGCCAGACGTGACGCCGCGTCGCTGGATCGAGTATCTGGCGGCGGTTCTGGCCGGGAACGCGATCTACTTCCTCGTGCTCTTCCCCGGTCTGCCGCGAATGCTCCAACACCAGCCCTTCGTCTTCGACATCGGTCTTGCGCTCGATTTCCTTTGCTGCGTTACGGTCTACGGAGTCATCCGGATGGCAAGCCGCCATGCACAGCGTTGGAATCGCCGGAGCCTGATGCGTTGAAGCAGAGGATCACGGACGAGGGCGGGTGCAGTCCGTCCGACCCCGGTCCCTTCACCGACCGCCCGACGGCATCAAGAAGAAGATGAGCGCGAGTCCGAAGAGAAAGCAGTAGATGGCGAAGTACCAGAGACGCTTCGCGACGACGGCTCGAATGAGCCATCCGATCGCGAGGTAACCGACGAGGCCCGCCACCGCCGCCCCGACCAGGTATTTCGCGAAGTCGGAGCCCGCGAAGAATGTCACCCCTCTTTCGTCCCAGGCACTGAAGAGCTCGAGAAAGGAGGCTCCGAGAACGGCGGGGAGCAGGAGCAGGAAGGAGAACGTTACCGCCCAGCGGCGAGCGAGCCCCACGAGGAGAGCGAAGGCGATCGTCGAGGCGGATCGGGAAAGACCCGGCAAAACCGCGAGCCCTTGAACCACCCCGATCAGAAGGGCATCCCACACGGTCGTGGACGACCGGTCACGTCCGCGCTCCCGGGCGAAGAGCGACAGCAGCAGGAAGAGACCGGTCAGAATCTCCATCGATCCGACGAAGCGCGGATCCCGTTTGGATTCCTCGACCGCCCTTTTCAACAACAAGCCGACGATCCCGGTCGGGATCGTCGCGACCACGATGAGGACGGCGAGCTTCCGGGATTCGCGCCGGCGTGTCCCGTCGCGGGAAAAGAGGCCATGCGCATCCTCGAGAAGCGCTCGTCGAAAGTAAATGACGACGGCGACAAGAGTTCCGACGTGAACCATGACGTCGAAGAGGACGCCGACCTGCGCGAATCGAGGCAGTAGCATCTCCGCCGCGGAGAGATGGCCGTCGGAGGAGACCGGGAGGAACTCGGTCAACCCCTGGATCGCCCCGAGCAGCGCCGCCTCGAGCCAGGTCACACGATCACCGGCACGATGACGGGGCGGATTCCGAACTCGCGGCGGCAGGCCCGCTTCGCCGCGAGCGCGATCTCCGCGCGCAGCCAGTCGACGTCCGTGCGCTCCTCCGGCGTCGCCCGATCGAGGACGTCTTTCGCGGCTCGGGAAACTTCGCCCGAGAGACCGGACTCGTCGCGTGCGACGCCGCGGGAAACAACCGCGATCTCCCGCTCGTGGACGAGCACGACTACGAAGCCCTCCTCCGCGAGCCGTCGCCGATCGCGGACGACCTCGACGTCGACCATCTCCGGCCGCGAGTCGAGGAAGATCTTTCCGGTCGGAACCGCGCCCCTCTCGACCGCGAGCCCGGAGGCGGAGAGTCTCAGTCGATCGCCGTTGTCGAGCATGGGGATGCGCTCGTCGGACAGTCCCGACTCCCTCGCGATCGCGGCCGCGGCGGCGAGCATCCTCGCCTCACCGTGGACGGGAAGGACGGCGCGCGGCTTGACGAGCGCGAGCCAGTCGGAGATGTCGTCGCGGTGGGCATGGCCGGAGACGTGGATCGGCGGCTCGGTCTCGCGCAGCACGCGAGCGCCGCGTCGCACGAGATGATCGGTGACCCTATTGACCGAACGCTCGTGGCCCGGAATCGTGCGCGCGGAAAAGAGCACGAGGTCGCCCGGGTCGAGTTTCATGTCGGCGTGCTCGTCGAGAGCGAGGCGGTAAAGCGCCGAAAATGGTTCGCCCTGACTTCCGCCGGTCAGGCACAGGAGGCTGCTCGGGGTCGCGTCCGCGAGCTCAGCGGCCGCGATCCGCGAGCTCGCCGGCAGTCGAAACCGGCCGAAACGCTCCGCGATCTCCGCCACCGTTCGCATGCTGCGACCCAGGATCGCGACGCGGCGTCCTTGCCCCATCGCGACGTCCGCAGCTTGCGAGATCCGGGCGACGTGACTCGAAAACGTCGTGAGCACGATTCGTCCCGGCGCCTCCGTGAAAGCTGCGGCGAGCCCCACGCCCGCGATGCGCTCCGAAAGAGCGCGACCCGGCCTCTCGGCGTTGGTCGAATCGACGAGCGCGAGGTCGACTCCGGCCGTCGTGGCTTTCCCGATCCCGTCGAGGTCGGTCGTCTCGCCGTCGGGCGGATCGGGGTCGAGCTTGAAGTCCCCCGAGTGGAAGAGCGTGAGCCCCGCCGCCTCGATCAGGATCGCGGCCGAGTCCGGCACCGAGTGGGAAACCCGGAAGAAAGTGAACGAAAAAGCACCCGCGCGAACCGTGTTTCCGCGCCGCACCTCGACCAGGCGTCCGGACGGAAGTCCCGCTTCCTCGAGCCGTCGGCGGGCGAGCGCGAGGGTGAACGGCAGGGCGTAGACCGGCGCCTCGCACCATTCCAGGAGTAGCGGCAGTGCGCCCACGTGGTCTTCGTGCCCGTGGGTCAGCAGAACGGCGTCGATCGGAAGACCTTTCAGCGGCGACAGGTCGGGGGCAATCCGGTCGATGCCGGGAAACGTCTCGTCGGGGAACGACACTCCCGCGTCCACGATCAGGTTGGATCCGGCGCAGGACAGCCAGAGGACGTTTCGGCCGAATTCGCCCAACCCGCCGAGCGCGACGAGTGAGATCTCGCGAGAGCCGTTCATCCGGCTTCGAGTTGCCGGGCGAGCGCGACGTAGTCGGAGAGCGAGAGCTCCTCGGCGCGTGCTTTCGGGCTGCGGCCGAGATCGGTCAGGGCGCGCTCGACCCCCGGGCGGTCGGCTCTGGAGGAGAGAGCGTTTCCGAGAGTCTTACGCCGGGAGCGAAATCCGAGCGAGGCGAGCTCCAGGGCCCGATTCCGCGTCCTCGGGTCGAGACGCGGAGTGCGGGGCACGAGCTCGAGAACGCTCGACGTCACCTTCGGAGCCGGGCGAAAGGCGCCCGGAGGAAGATCGAAGAGGACTCGTGCTCGGGCGAACGCGGATGCGCGCACGGACAAATAACCGTAGCCATCCGACCCGGGAGCGGCCGAGAATCGCCGGGCGACCTCCTTTTGCACCGTTGCGACGATTCGGGTAAACGCTCCTTCCTCCTCGATCGCGGCGAGCAGGATCGGCGTCGCGACGTTGTACGGCAGGTTTGAAACGAGGACCGCCGGCGGCGACCAGCCCGCGTCGGCGAGCCACGCGGCGAAGCTCTTTTCGAGGACGTCGCCCCGGAAGATGCGCCGGTTGTCGAAGGTGACGAGCTCTCGCTCGAGCACTTCGGCGCGCATCGGGTCGATTTCGACGGCAATCAGGCGACCGGCGCGCTCGGCAAGCGGCCTCGTGAGCGCTCCCTCGCCCGGTCCGACCTCGAAAACGGTTTCGTTCGAGCCGACTCTGGCGGCATCGACGATGCGCCTGGCCGTGTTGGGACGGACGAGGAAGTGCTGCCCCCAGCGCTTGCGCGCCGGGATCACCGCAGACCTTTGCGAGTCAGCACCCAGATCATCAGGAGCGGAACGGCCACGATCAAAGTCAGGGCGACGACGAACAGAAGGTGATTCGCCGGATCGAAGGCGCGAAAGTTCATTCCGAAGAAACCGGTGATGGCGGTGATGGGGAGGAAGATGATCGATATGACGGTCAGCTTCCGGACGACGTCGGAAAGCCGGTTGTTCTGAACCGAGAGGAAAGCGTCGAGCGTCCCGGTCGCGAGCTCGCGGTACGTGTCGATCGAGTCGGCGATGCGGATCAAGTGGTCGTAGATGTCCTGGAAGTAGAAGATGTGGGCCGTATCCAGGATCGGCGGGTCTCGCCTCAGAAGGACGTTCACGGCGTCCCTCTCGGGGGCCGCGATGCGCCGCAACAGCGCGAGGTCCTTCTTCAAATCCAGCAGCCGCTCGAGATGGACCTGGTCATAGTGCTCGAAGATCTCGTCCTCGATCTGCTGTGAACGCTCCCCGAGGTCGTCTAAGAAGAGGAAGTACTCGTCCACCATCGCGTCGAGGATGTCGTAGAGGAGGCCCGAAACCTCTTTCTTACCCTCTTCCCGGCAAAAGCGCTCGTAGGTGGCGTCGAGGGCGGAGACCTGCGAATCGTGCGTGACCACGAGGAAGTTCGGGCCGATGAAGAAGTCGATTTCTTGCAGCACCCAATCGCCATCTCCGGCGGTTTGCCCGATGCGGTAGAAGACGAGGAAATACTGATCGCCATAGACGTCGATTTTGGGCCGCTGATGGCGGGTCCGGACGTCTTCGATGGCGAGCGGGTGGAAGTGGAATTCCTTACGGAGCGTGTCGAGCTCCTGATCATCCGGCGCGTGCAGGTCGGCGAAGAAGAATGCGTCTCCCGCGCGGAGCCGCGCGGCGACCCCCTCCATGGGAACCCCGGCCTGTCTCCCTCCCGCGGCGTCGAAGAGGACCGATCGCGGGGGGTTCCGGTCGACCGGCTTGACGCGCCCGGCGAGGCCGACCTCTCCGGGGTCCATCTCGCGCAGGAGCGCCACGAATCGAGAGTATAAATGGTAGAATCTATTGGTTCCGGACGAATCCGTGCTGCAAGTCCACACACTCGAAAACCGCCGGCTCGAGAACTTCCTCGAACGACATAAGGCGTACTACGCCTATACCGGTGAGATCGAGATCGACCGGTTCCTCCGCGAGATTCTCCAGAAGGCCAACGAGTTCGTTCCGTCGGAAGCAGGCTCGATCCTGCTCGACGATCCGATGACGAAGAACTCCGACGATCGGATGGAGAACGATCTCGTCTTCATCGCGACCTATGGTGCCCGCGCCGATGCGCGGTTGAATCGCCGCATGAATGCGCGGCTGGGGATCGTCGGACATGTGTATGCGACCGGCGCCGGGTACATGACCGACGACGTGCTGTCGGATCCGTACTTCTATCCGACGCTCGACCTCCCCGATGACTTCGAGACGCGTTCGGTCGTTTGTGTCCCGATCCGCATCGAGGCCGCGGTCTGCGGAGTCCTCGAGCTGGTCAACAAGATCGGGCCGGGCGGGTTCCGCGAAAAGGACCGGCGGCTGCTCGAGATCTTCGCGGACTACGCTTCGATTTCGATCCAGAATCTCCTCGACGCGCGGCGAGCCTTCGAGGTCGCCAAGCGCGACGGTCTGACGGGTCTCTTCAACGAACGCTACTTGCACCTCCGGCTCACCCAGGAGCTGTCGCGGACCTCGCGCGACGGCGGCGACCTGTGCGTTGTCTTCCTCGACCTCGACAATCTGAAAGCGGTCAACGATCGGCACGGGCATCTCGCGGGAAGCCAGGTCCTGCGGGAGGTCGGCTATCTCCTTCGTCGCACCATCACCGACGACCGCGCAACGCTGACGCGATACGGCGGCGACGAGTTCGTGCTCATTCTGCCCGGACACGACATGAAGGAGGGTATGGACGTCGCGCAGGCGATCCGCAACGCAATCCGTTCGTCGACGTTTCTGTCGAGGCCTTACGGCTTCAACGACCCCGCGTTGAACCTGCAGGGGGTGCTGACCGCATCTCTCGGTGTGTCGTCCATCCACTCCAATGCGACGCCCGGCGCGTCCGTCGAGCAACAGAAGAACGAGCTCCTCCGGGCGGCGGATGCGGCGCTCTATCGTGCGAAGCAGCACGGCAAGGACCGCTGCGTCGGCGCGAGAGGCGAGGACAGCCGCTTCGCCGCAGCACAATCGGTCGCGGGCGGCGGATAAGAGTCCCGGGTCCCGAGCCCGACCTCCCAAGTAACCCGATCCCAGGGACTTGGGAGTTCCTCCGTGTTATCCTTCGCGGTTCTCATTCGACGCCGAGGAGCCGCATGATTCCCACCACCCGGATCGACCTGTCGCCGCAGGACGTCCTAGACGTTCTGTCTCGCCACGTTCTCGTGGACGGCTATCACGTCGTGATGGACCTCGAACGCAGCCACGGCTCCTACCTCTACGACGCGCGCAGCGAGAGGATGCTCCTCGACTTCGTGTCGAACTTCGCGACCTATCCGGT
>DASXTN010000054.1:0-2887 GCA_036505435.1 Thermoanaerobaculia bacterium
GAGGCGCTTGCCGGTGCGCCGGTCCTCGATCGTGATTCTTTCGGGCCATGGGTCGAGCCGACCCGAAAACGTCGCGACGAGCTCCGCCTCCGGCCGCGCGATCGTCAACGACTCCAGTCGCGCGTCGGCGACGTCGAGAACGCCTTCGACCTCGTCGCGGCCGGTGAAACGGAGCAGGCTCTGTCCCGGCCGCGCTCCTTCGATCCGCGCCGGACTCCTCCAGACTCCGGCGAGCACCGCGCGAAGCTCCTCGGCGTCGAGCGGGATCGGTTTGGCGCCGCGCGCTTCGAGGACGCCCGAGCTGTATCGCGCGACCGGGGAGCCGAACGGCCCGGTGAGCGTCGCCTCGAGGTACCCCGGCTGGGCCTGGACGGCGAGGGTTCCGGGGATCTTCACCAGCCCTTCGGACATGCGCGCGTCATAGAGGAGCCGGACGGGCCCGAGGGAGTCCGCGCGCTCGAGCGCCTGCTCCCACGCATCGAGGGCCCGGCGGGAATCCTCCGCGCCGGCGGGGCCGAACACCGGCGGCCGCGATGCGCACGTTGAGCTCGCGCCCGCAACGACCAAAAGCAGCAGTGCGTGGCGAGCCTTGAACCTTGAAGCTTGAACCTTGAACTCCTGAGTCAGCGACTGGAGTTTTTCCGGGCGAATCGCGCGAGTTTCTGGCGGACCTTCTCCGGCTCCTCGTGCTTCAACTCGAGCGCGTGCTCCCAGTGCGCGATCGCTTTCTGGATGTCTCCCTGCCTCTCCGAGAGGTCTCCCAGGTGCTCCTCGATCGTCGGATCGTCCGGCTCCCGTTCCTTCGCGGCGAGGAGGAGGGTCTGCGCCTTCTCGAGACGGCCCAGGCGGAAGTACACCCAGCCGAGCGAGTCGAGATACGCGCCGTTGCGCGGTTCTCGCGCGACCGCCTTCTCCAGGAGATCCCGCGCTTCCTCGAGCCGGATTCCTCGATCGGCCCACATGTAGCCGAGATAGTTCTGAGCCGCAGAATCGTTCGGTCGCCCGGCAAGGAGCTTCTGGAAGGTCTTTTCCGCCTCGCCGGTCGCGCCGGACCGCTCGAGCGCCGCCCCGAGCCGGAAGAGCGCCTCGGCGCTTTCCGGGAACCGTGCGGACGCTTCCCGGGCGACGCGCGCCGCCCCCGCATAATCTTTGACGCGAGCATTAACGTCCGCCGCGGCGAGTACTTCCTCGAGGTCCTGCGACGTGGCGAGCTTCGCTAAGCCCTCTTCGGCTTTCTTCTTGTCCCCGGATCGATACTGGAACTCGGTGACGAGCGCCGCCCACTCCGGTTTGTCCGGCTCGAGGAGGGCGGCCGCGCGCGCGACCTCCAGCCCGGAAGCGAAGTTTTCCTTCTCGCGAACCGCGGTCGCGAGAATGCGCAGGGCCCGCGGGTTCACGGCTCCCTGCCGGACGGCGAGCGGGGCGAGGATCTGCTGCGCTCGGGTGTAATCCTTCTGCAGGATGGCCAGGTATCCGAGCTCGACGTTCCCCGCGTCACGCGCCGGAATCTTCTTGGGATCCTCGCCCGCGCGACGGATTCCCTCCTCAAGAAATGTCCGCGCCTCGGAAAACCGGCGCTCCCGCAGCAGCTCCGCGATCAGCACGCGGCGCGTCACATCCTCGTCAGGGTCTTCCGTGACGAGCGTGCGCAGGATCTTCTCGCCTTCCGGAGAGCTTCCCTTTTCGAACAGCACCTGCGCGAGAAGCCGGCGGATGGCTCGGTTTTCCGGGCGCTTCGCTGCGAGGTCCCGAGCGCGTTTCTCGGCCTCCGCAAAACGGCCCGCCCGCGCCAGGTCGAGCGTGATCCGCTCGGGAATGGCGGGGTTCTCCAGGTCCATCTTCTCGAGCCGTGCGAGGAGCTCGAGCGCGGAGTCGAGCCGGTCGTTTTCTTCGTACAGGTCGATCAAGGCGGCGGCGGTCTCCCGGTCCTCCGGGTTCGACTCGAGAAGCTTGCGGTAGATCGCTTCGGCCTCTTTGATCTGGCCGGTCCGCGACTTCGCCTCCGCCGAGATGCGCGCGAGCGCGGGCTGCGCCCGTTCCTCTCCGGCTTCCTCGAGGACCTTGGCCGCCTCGGCCGGCCTTCCCTTCGCGAGAAGGGCGCGGGCGAGCGGCGCGGCGATCGCCGGATCCCCTGGCGTCAACTTCCTGGCTGCCTCGAGCTCGACGATCGCGCTCTCCAGTCGAGAGGGATCCTTCTCGGCCGCCGCGAGCTCCAGCCCGCCGAGCAAGCGCCGGCCTTCGACGAACCGCGGATCGAGACGGACGGTTTCGCGCGCCTGTTTGATCGCTTCGTCGGGCACGTTCAGGTCGCGCAGGAGTTGGCCGTACTCGAAGCGAACGACGGCGTCCTGCGGAACGAGCTCGATCACCTTGCGGTAGAGATCCAGCGCTTCCCGGTAATTTCCTTCGGCGATCGCGGACCTCGCGCGCAGGAAGACCTTGCGGCTCTCCCGCAGATCTTGAGCGACGAGGGACCCACAGAGAAGAAGAGCCGTCCACGCGACGGCAGCGACACGCGTCCTCATGACCGACCAAACGCCCGGGAATGGATGTTCATGCCCGAGGCGAATGTAGCACGCGAGCCGGGCCACACCGCCGGAGGTCCATGGTCCAAAGTCCAAAGTCGACAGTCCGCAGAGAGGCCCCGAAGTTGCGTCGCGTCAGAGATATAATCCGCGCCACTTGATCCGGAGGGGGAAATGATCAAAGCGGACATCGTCGACCTCGTCGTCGACCTCGCCAAGATCCCGCGCGCCAAGGCAGCGACCGCCGTGGAGACCGTGATCGAGTCGATGCGCTCCGCGCTCGGCGCCGGAGACCGGATCGAGCTGCGCGGCTTCGGAGTCTTCCAGGTGAAGCGGCGCAAGCGCGGCATCGGAAGGAATCC
>DASXTN010000055.1:0-3415 GCA_036505435.1 Thermoanaerobaculia bacterium
GACTACGCGCGCGACCTGCCGGCGATCGAGACCGAGCCCCTGCGACCCCTCGCCCGCGCTCTGCAGAGGATGAAGGACTCGCTCGTCGCCGCCGTCGCACGAGCGGAGTCGGAGCGACGGCTGACAGCGATGGTCTTCGAGCGTCTCCCGGACGGTCTCGTCATCGTGGACGCGCGGCTTCACGTGCTCGAGGCGAACGAGCGTTTTGCGCGGATGACGGGTGTGCCAGCGCCGGCCGGGAAGGCGCTTTACGACCTGTTACGCCTTCGGTCGCTCTTCGAACTGTTCGAGAAGACCCTGCGATCGGGCGAGGTCTCCCAGCTCACGGCCCGGCTGGCCGACGACGTCGTGTGGGAAGTCCTCGTCCTCCCTCTTCCACCGGGTTCACGGGCCGCCGCGGTGGGCGTCCTGCGGGACGTGACCCGGCTCGAACGCACTGAGGCGATGCGCCGGACCTTCGTGGCGGACGTCTCTCACGAGCTGCGCACGCCGCTCGCCTCGATCGGCGCCGCCGCCGAAACCTTGGCAGAGGGTCAAGTGGAGGAACAGGAGGCGTCCGAGCTCACGGACTTGATCCTCCGGCAGACAGTCCGGATGCGTGAGCTGATCGACGACCTGATGGACCTCGCCGAGATCGAAAGCGGCGCGGTCGCCCTGGAGAGGCAAGAGCTCGCCCTGCTGCCGCTCGCGCGCGAAGTCGCACATGATCTCGCCTCGGCGGCGCGGGAGAAGGGGATCGACGTCGCGCTCGCCGGCGATGAGTCGCTCACGGTTAGCGCAGATCGGCGCCGCCTCGCGCAGGTCGTTCGAAACCTTCTCGACAACGCGATCAAGTTCTCGCCGCCGGACGCCCGGGTCGAAGTGCAGGCCTCCGTCGATTCCGGATCACCTGTCCTGACCGTGACCGACCAGGGCCCCGGGATCCCGAAAGGGGAACGGGAGAAGATCTTTCAGCGCTTCTACCAGGTCGATCGGTCCCGCTCGAAGACCCGCCCCGGCAGCGGCCTGGGGCTCGCGATCGTCAAGCACATCCTTCAACTGCACGGGGCTTCGATCGAGGTTGGGGGCGAGGTCGGCCGGGGCAGTGTCTTCCGGATCCGGTTTCATCGCTCGGTCTGAGCGTCGCCGCCTCTTTCCGGCCGGGGTTCGAGAAGTTTCGGTAGCATACCGGCCGCTGCGAGGAGGCCGCGCCGATGCTCAACCTTCTTCCCCGCGACGAGAAGTATTTCGAACGCTTCACGGAGCTCGCGAAGCGAACTCACGAGGCCGCGCTGGTGTTGAACCGCTTCTTCACCGGCGACTCTCCCGTCTCCGCGGCCGCCGACCAGATCAAACGACTGGAGCACGAGTGCGACGAGATCTCTCACGAAATCCTCCGCGGGATCGACCGGACGTTCATCACGCCGATCGACCGAGAGGACATCCACCAGCTCGCCGTGCGGCTCGACGACGTGATCGACCTGATCGATGGAACCGTCCGCCGGCTCGCCGTCTTCAACATCTCCGAGCCCACACCGTCCGGCCGAAGGCTCGCCGGGATCATCGTCCAGATCACGCAGGAGATGGTCGAAGCCGTGGCCGACTTGAGGAAGCAGAAGGGCGTGATCGAGCACTGCATCCATATGAAACAGTTCGAGAACGAGGGCGACGTCGCCTACCAGGAAGCCATCGGTTCGCTGTTCCGACAGTCGATCGCGCCGATCGAAGTCATCAAATGGAAGGACGTGTACGACCAGATGGAGGCCTGCATCGATCAATGCGAGGCGGTCGCCCATGTGCTCGAGAGCGTCGTGTTGAAGCATTCGTAAAAGCGACTGCTCTTGGCCAGCCGCTGAGAGCTAACGGCCTCGCTTCATGACGTACGTCCTCTTCATCATCGCCGTCGCGCTCACGTTCGACTTCATCAATGGGATGCATGATTCGGCGAATTCGATCGCGACCGTGGTGTCGACTCGGGTCCTGACCCCGTTTCAAGCGGTCTTTTGGGCAGCGTTTTTCAACTTCGTCGCCGCGTTTACGTTCGGGACCGCGGTCGCGAAGACGATCGGCAAAGGCCTGATCGACATCAACATCGTCAACTCGGAGGTGGTCCTCGGGGGGCTTCTCGGTGCGATCATCTGGAACCTGATCACCTGGTATTTCGGCATTCCGACCTCGTCCTCTCACGCGATCATCGGGGGCTACACCGGGGCGGCCATCGCTCGTGTCGGAATCCGCGCGATCGTACCGGGCGCAGCCTGGGTCAAAACTCTCGCTTTCATCGTGCTCTCGCCGCTTCTTGGGATGCTGGTTGGCTGGTCTCTGATGGTGGCGGTTTCCTGGTTGTTCCGCCGCGCGCACTACGGATCTGTCGACCGATGGTTTCGCAGGGCGCAGCTTGCATCTGCCGCGGCCTACTCCTGGTCTCACGGGACCAACGATGCGCAGAAGACGATGGGGATCATCGCCGGTCTCCTCGTCGCCAACCAGGCGGTGTTCGTGGATCCGTCGAGACCGCTCCACTGGATGTATCTCCCCGACATGCAGAAGATTCCGGTCTGGATCATCCTGTCTGCTCACGCTGCCATTGCTCTGGGGACCGCGACCGGCGGATGGCGGATCGTTCGAACGATGGGAACCCGGATCACCAAGCTGAAGCCCTTTTCCGGCTTCTGCGCCGAGACGGGAGCGGCCGTGACGCTTTTCGGGGCGTCTCATTTTGGGATCCCGGTGTCGACGACCCACACGATCACCGGCGCCATCGTGGGCGTCGGAACCGCCCAGCGCTTCTCGGCGGTGCGCTGGGGCGTCGCCGGTCGGATCGTCTACGCGTGGATCCTGACGATCCCGATGGCGGCGGCCATCGGCGCGCTCTCGTTCGCGATCCTGTCCGTGCTGGCCGGCTGAGGCGATTCTCCTTCGAATAATCGTGCTTGCCCCCGTCGTGCTTTTTCTCGTGTCTGCCTTTCTCGCGCGGCCGGCGGGCCTGCCCGACCCCGCGCCCTTCGACGCGGTGCTCGCGGTGCGGGCGCGCGGGGGCGGCTTCGATTACCGAGGCGCCGCCGGGCAGGATCGGAAGCGTCTCGCGGCGTACCTCGCGAACCTGGGCGACGCGCGCCCCGAGACGATGACCACCGACGAGAAGAAGGCTTTCTACATCAACGCGTACAACGCGATGGCGATCGCGATCGTCCTCGACCGCTACCCGATCAAGAGCATCCGGGACGTCGAGGGTGCCTTCCTGAAGCTCCGTCGAAAAATCGCCGGGCAGGAGCTCTCTTTGGACGACATCGAGAACCGATTGCGAGAACTCAAGGACGCGCGCATCCACTTTGCGATCGTCTGTGTCTCCGAGTCTTGCCCGCCGCTCGCCGGAAAGGCCTACACGGCAGAGGCGGTCTCCGCC
Source organism: Thermoanaerobaculia bacterium (assembly GCA_036505435.1). GTDB lineage: Bacteria > Acidobacteriota > Thermoanaerobaculia > UBA5066 > Gp7-AA6 > Gp7-AA6. The sequence continues at coordinate 3,386 of DASXTN010000055.1, forward strand.
GCGCTCGAACGTCAGGGCCGCGCCTTCGTC
>DASXTN010000056.1:0-1942 GCA_036505435.1 Thermoanaerobaculia bacterium
TGGCGGCGGTCGCGCGCTTCGAGGGCGCGGTCGATTGCGCCTTCGAGCGAGTCCTCGCGGAAATCGAGGTAGCGGGTTGCGAGCCGCCGCCCGATTCGGTCACGGTCCACTTCCGCGATCAGAGCGGTCCCCCCGTTCATCGTGGCGGCGAGCGGCTGCGCCCCGCCCATCCCGCCGAGACCGGCCGTCACGACGAGCCGCCCGGAGAGGTCCCCGCCGAACTCCTTATCCGCCGCGGCCGCGAACGTCTCGAAGGTCCCCTGCAGGATGCCCTGTGTCCCGATGTAGATCCACGACCCCGCCGTCATCTGACCGTACATGGTGAGACCCGCCGCCTCCAGCCGGCGGAACTCGTCGCCCGTCGCCCATGCTGGGACGAGAAGCGCGTTCGCGATCAGGACGCGCGGCGCGTCCTCGTGCGTTTCGAAGACGCCGACCGGTTTTCCCGATTGGACGAGCAGCGTCTCGCTCGACGAGAGACGCTTCAACGTTTCGACGATCGCGTCGAAGCATTGCCAGTTGCGCGCGGCCTTGCCCGTTCCGCCGTAGACGATGAGCTCGTCGGGCTTCTCCGCGACCTCCGGGTCGAGGTTGTTCTCGAGCATCCGCAGGGCCGCTTCGGCAGGCCAGCCCCGGCAGCGGAGCTCCGTTCCCCGGGCCGCCCGAAGAACGCGGGGGCCCGAAACGACGGCAGACACGAACAGAATTCTACGCGAGCGTCGCGACGAGCTTCGAAATCGCGTCGCTCTCGAGGAACGCTCGCGCCGCCACCAGATCCGGCGCGAGCTCCCGATCGGCGGTCCAGGGAGCGACCACCTTCCGGAAGCTCCGCCGCACGCCTTCGATCGGGCGGGACGACGCGAGCGGTCGCAGGAACTCCATCGCCTGGAACGTGACGGTGAGCTCGATCGAGAGGACGATGGCGAGGTTCTCGACGATCGCCGCGAGCTTGCGCGCCGCGATCGACGACATCGAGACGTGGTCCTCCTTGGCCGCGGAGGTCGGGATCGAGTCGACGGATGCCGGATGCGCGAGGGCCTTGCACTCCGACACGAGCGCCGCGGCCGCCACCTGCGCCATCATGAGACCCGAGTGGAGGCCGCCCTCCTCGACGAGGAAGGCGGGCAGGTCCGAGAGCGCAGGGTTCACGAGCTTCTCGGTCCGCCGCTCGGAGATGGAGGCGAGGTCGGCGGCGGCGATCGCGGCGTAGTCGAGAACGAACCCGACCGGTGCGCCGTGAAAGTTTCCGCCGGAAACAACGTCACCTCGTTCGGCGAAGACGAGCGGGTTGTCGGTGGCGCTGTTCATCTCGCGCTCGAGCACTTCGCGCGCGTGGTCGAACGCATCGCGTGCCGCTCCGTGCACCTGGGGCATGCAGCGAAGTGCGTAGTTGTCCTGGACTTTCCCGCAACCGCGATGCGATTCGCGGATTGCGCTGCCAGCCAAAAGATCGCGCAGGTTGCGCGCGCTTGCGATTGCGCCGGGATGCGGCCGCGCCTCGATGACGCGCGCATCGAAGGCGGCGTCGGAGCCGCGGGCCGCGTCGACCGATGCCGCACCCGCGAGATCCGCGATTCGGGAAAGCCGCACTGCGCGAATGAGCGCGAGGCCGCCGACGGCGACGGACATCTGCACACCGTTGATCAAGGCGAGACCCTCCTTCGCCTCCAGCGTGACCGGGTCGATCCCGGCGTCGCGGAGAGCGCGCGCTGCGGCGACCGTCCGCCCGCGGCGGCGGACGAGGCCCTCCCCGGTCAGCCCGAGCGCGAGATGGGCGAGCGGTGCGAGGTCGCCCGACGCACCGACGGAGCCTTTCTCGGGTACGATCGGCAGAACGTCCGCGGCGAGCATCTCGAGAAGCCGCTCGACGGTAGAGACGCGCACGCCCGAGCGCCCGCTCGCGAGCGCATTGGCGCGCAAAACGATCATCGCCCGGACGGCT
>DASXTN010000057.1:0-5330 GCA_036505435.1 Thermoanaerobaculia bacterium
CGCTCGCGCCTCGCCTTGACCTCGGCATCTTCCTTCTGCAGGCGTGCCAGGTGCACACGCTTGCGCTCGAGGTCCGCCGCGAGCTCGTCGAACCCGCGTTTCTGCCGCGGCGCCGCTCGAGACCTCGTCTCGAGCGCCTGCTCGTAGCGGTAGCGCTGCGCGTCGAGAGACGCCTTCGTGAACTTGAACTGCTGGTCGGCGAGGTAGATCTTGGGTTCGAGCGCTTTCAGCTTCGCGTCGAGCCGCCGGAGCTCGCCGCGGTGCGACGCGAGCTCGCGGTTCGCCTGACGCAGATCGGCGCGCAGCCTCTGGAGCTCGCCTCCGAGGATCCGCCGGCGCTCCGCCAGAGCGGCGTCCCGCGTCTTCCTCGCCTCGATTCGGGAGAACTGTCGTTGGATCTTTTTCCAGCCACGCGAGTAGTCCTCGATGACCATCCCGATGAACACGATCGTCAGCACGATTCCGGTGGCCGCGAAGACGCGGTTCAGCTTCGAGATGTTGTAGTGATGATCGATGGGCTCAGCGGGGGGCTTGCGCGGCATCGCGTCAGATGTTGAAGCTCGCCTCGGGGATGTTGACGATGTACTTCAAATTGAAGATCCAGCGCAGGTACATCTTGATCGGCAGGGCGAGCATGATCAGCGCGAGGTTCACGAAGATCAAATACCGCACCGTCCCCATCTTCTCGTAGAAGCGGCGGAGCTGTGTCTTCGCGAGGATCGGCGGGAGCAGCCCCATGTAGAGCACCACGAGCCCGATACCGAACATCTCGCGGAACAGCCAGAAGCTCGGCATTCGGACCTTGAGAAGCTTGATCCAGACGACCTCGGAGAGGTTGATGTTGTTCAGCGGGACGAGCTTGTTCACGTCCCACCTCTCGTAGGGACCGAAGAAGTTCCAGTTAGGGCCGCGCAGGAAAGTGCCGAGAACGATCAAGATGCACCAGAGCACGAGGAACCCGATCAGGAAAATCGTGATCTCCCAGCGGCGCTCGCGGAAGGTGAAGTATCCGTTCCCCTTCGGGTTCGTATCGATGTACGGGATCGCCATCAAGCCGACGATGATCAAAGACGGCAGCACGACGCCCGCCATCCACGGGTCGTAATAGACGAGGATCTCCTGGAGCCCGAGGAAGTACCACGGAGCTTTCGACGGATTCGGCGAGTCGGTCGGGTTCGCCGGCTCTTCGAGCGGAGCCTTCAGCAAGATCGACCAGACGATCATCACGGCCATCACGACCACGAGGCAGATCAGCTCGACGTAGACGAGGTCCGGCCAGGAGAAGACCTTCTGCGCGGAGTCTTCGCCCTCGATCGTCGGGCGCCCTTCTGCGATGCGCCCGTCGTTCTCGTAGGCGTTGTGCATCGCCCACCAGAAGAAGAACCCCACGAGAAAGATCATCCCGACGATCGGGACGTTGTCGGGCAGGGTCGCGACCGCGTTGAAGTTCGGATCGAGATAGGACAGGGCGAAGAAGAGGACCATCGCGATCCCGAGAAAGATCCCGCCCTTCTTGGTCCAGATCGCGCGGACGTTGATCGCGATGACGAGCAGGATGAGCGCCACAGTGACCAGGTACTGGGGCGCCGAGAGGAAGTTGACGAGGCCTTTGAGCGTGTTGACGACGGCCATGAAACCTCGGGTCCGTTACACGGGGCCGGAGATGCCGCCGTCCTTGCGCACCCGCCAGAAGTGGACGGCCATGAGAAACGCGGCGACGAGCGGGATGCCGACACAGTGCAGGACGTAGAACCGCAGAAGCGCGCCGGCGCCGACGAAGCGGCCGCCGAGAAGCGCGAACCGAGCGTCGTTCGACGAAGTCACGAGCTGGATGTCGCCGATCTTGAGCAATCCGCTCGCAGGTCCCTCGATCCCGATGAGGGGCGTCGCGGCGGCCATGTTCGATCCGACCGTGATCGCCCAGATCGCGAGCTGGTCCCATGGCAACAGGTAGCCGGTGAACGAGAGGAGCAGCGTCAGCACGAGCAGAATGACGCCGATTACCCAGTTGAACTCACGCGGCGGCTTGTAGGAGCCTGTCATGAACACGCGGAACATGTGGATCCAGACCGTGATCACCATTGCGTGAGCGCCCCACCGGTGGACCTCCCGCATGATCCCGAACGGGACCTGCTCGCGCAGGTCGAGGATGTCGACGAACGCGTACTCGACGGTCGGGCGGTAATAGAACATCAGGAGAAGGCCGGTGAACGTCAGGACGAGAAACAGGAAGAACGTGACGCCGCCGGCGCACCACGTGTAGCGCATCTTGACGCCGGACTTGCGTGTCTTGACCGGATGGAGGTGCAGGACGACGTTGCCGAGCATCGCGAGCACGCGCTTGCGGTTCGTGTTCGGGATGCCGACACGAAAGAGGGACTTCCAAAACTGACTCTCGACGACCGACTGCTGAAACCGGTTCCACCGACGACCCAATGCGACCTCCTCCGGGGCTCGTTGACGAGGGAAAAAGAACTACGCCATCTTCACGAACGACTTCGGGTCGGTCCACTGCCCGCGCTCGTAGAGGAACCGTGTCGCGGTGTCGACGACGAGCTGCCCGTCATCGGGGGAAACAGCGACCTCGGCGCGCTCGAGCGGGCGCGGGGTCGGGCCTTCGAAGTTCACGCCCGACATGTAGTACCCGGAGCCGTGGCAGGGGCACTTGAACTTGTTCTGCGCAGCCAGCCAGTTCGGCGTGCAGCCCAGGTGGGTACAGCGCGCGACCAGAGCGTACATCGAGTCGGTGTTGCGGACGATCCAGACGCGGTACTTCCCTTTCCACCGCTCGTCGACGCCGAAGGAGTAGGTCGAGGGGTCGCCGGCTTTGAAACGGGTCGGCGGCTCGAACAGCACGTTGGGGAAGAGAAACCGCATAGTCGCTGTGAGCCCCGCCGCGGTCGCGGCCGCGAACCCGACCCAGGCGGCGGTCATCCACTTCAAGGTGGACCGGCGCGTGACTCCATCGACCAGGACGTCGGGAGAAGAGTGTCCGGCGCGCAGTGGAACTTTTCTCTCCGGAGTGGACATTTTTCACTCTCAGCCTACCAAAACCCGGGGTCAGGTCTCCACATGCCACATTCGAACGAAGCGGCGACGTGACGGTGGAGGCCTGACCCCATCACGCTGCGGGGCGGCGCGTCGCCTCGATCGCCTGGCGGGCGGCGTCCCGGACGCGCAGGTTCGGATCTTCGCGCGCGACCTTCTCGAGCAGCGGCAGACTTCCCTCGTCGCGAATGAGCGCGAAGGCCTTCAACGCGTTCACCATTGCCGCCTCCGCCTGGTCGCTCGTGAGCTGCGCCTGCCGGCCGAGCGCCGCGCGATCGATCATCGAGCGCAGAACCGAGATTCCCGAGGCGTCGCCGAGCGACGCGAGGGCGATCGCTGCGTTCCACCGGACGTCCGGCACGCGATCTTCGAGGAGAACCTCGAGGCGGGCAACGGCGCGGGGATCTCCGAGCTTGCCCATCACGTACGCGGTCATCTTTCGCATCCCCGCATCCTCGGAGCGCGAAGCCTCCAGGACGGCGTCGAGACCGCGCCGGTCGCCGATCATTCCGATCGCCCAGATCGAGTAAAGACGGGTCTCCGCGTCCGGATCGCGGGTCGCGACGACGAGGCCGGGGACCGCGGCGCGATCGCCGAGCTTGCCGAGCACGAGGACGAGGTACCTTCGCACACGCACGTCCTCGGGGCGCGAAGCCGACAACGTCTCGAACAGGCGCCGACTCTCGGCGGCGATCGCATCGCGCTCCGGCCCCGGCTTCATGCCGCCGATCCGGCGAGAGAGCTCGAACGCGGCCTGCCAGCGCCGGCCGGCGCTCCCTCCCTTGACCTCGGCCAGGTAGTCGCGGGGAGAACGACGCTCGAAAGTCATCAGGCTGAAGACGAGGAAGATGCCCACCGCCGTTCCGACCACCAGGAGCGGCAGGAGGAAGAACCGGACGACGAGGCGCCCCGCGGCCGTCTGCCGGGCGGGCTCTTCTTCTTCGGGAATGTCCTCGGGGGTGCGGTCGTCCTCGGTCACAGGACCGACAGATACCGCTTCGCCTGCGTGATCGGGTTGGGGACGAAGATGGCGTCCTTGTCGCAGACGGTCTCGCAGAGACGGCAGGAGACGCAGGGGCCGGCTTCCACCTCGGCAATCTTGTGGAAAGTCTCCTGGAGCGGGTCGTCGATCAGGTAGATGCAGTCGAAGGGACAGATGTCGATGCAGAACTCGCACCCGGTGCAGAGGTCCCGGTCGACGATCGCCTTGGGAATGTCGCGGGGCTTGACCTTCTCGACGAGCTCGCCCTTCTGGTCCTGGATGCAGGAAACCGGACAATAGCGGGCGCAGACCGAGCAGTCGATGCAGCGGTCCGCGTGAATGACGTATTTCTCGTCCTTGTCCCCCGTGATCGTGTGCGTGGGACACTTGATCTCGCAAACCCCGCAGCCGATGCAGGTTTCGGTGATGAAATGCGGCATCGCCCTCTTAAACCTTGATAGAGACTGACTTATTCTGCCCGCTCGACTCGTGAAAATATCACGAGCCGGAACTTTTCCGCGCGGGTCGCGTTGGGAAGGGGAAGAGAGGGGTCCATGAAGGAGATTCGCGCAGTCGTTTTCGGCCTCGTCGTCGTCATCCTCGTGGCTGCGGCGCTCGCCTTCTGGCGGCGTCCTGCTCCCGAGTTCGCCCGCGTCAAGGGCTTCAAAGTCGAGGTCAAGGAGAGGGAGGGCGACTCGACCCATCGCGTCACCTTCTCGGTTCCGGCGAACCTCGTCGCCCGCGTCGCGAAGCTCTCGCCGATTCGCCGTTTCGGCGCGGACATCCATACCGACTGGGATGGGGACGTCACCCCCCACGACATCCTGAACGCCGCCGCGGAGAGCGCTCCGGGTCGGCCCGGCGTGATCCATAAGAACAAAAACACGATCGAGGTGATGGCAGAAGGCACCGCCCTGGACATACAGATCAAGGACGACTGGGGCAGAAGCGTCCACGTGCGTGTGCCGCGCGCGATCGTCGAGAGCTTCTCGGGAAATCGGGAGATCACGCCGAAGGAGATCTTGGAGCGGATCGATGAGCTCGGGCCGGGCGACGTCGTCGTCGTGCGAGACGGGGGCAAAGAAGTCACCATCACGGCAGAGCCGAGATGACCGCGCAGCGGTCATCCTGAGCGAAGCGAAGGATCTCTTGCGCTAAGAGATTCCTCGTCGCTCCGCTCCTCGGAATGACAGAAGCGAGTTGAGAAGTTATCTCCGTCGTGGCCAATCGTCTCGCAAAGGAAAAGAGCCCCTACCTCCTCCAGCACGCGGACAATCCGGTCGACTGGCATCCCTGGGGA
>DASXTN010000058.1:0-3861 GCA_036505435.1 Thermoanaerobaculia bacterium
ACCTCGGCGACGCCCTTCTCCTCGTCGCGAGCGACCGCATCTCGGCATTCGACTGCGTGCTCTCTCCCGGCGTCCCGGACAAGGGAAAGATCCTGACCCAGCTGTCGAACTTCTGGTTCCAAAGATTCGACGACGTCGAGAGCCACCTGATCGAGACCGACGTCTCCCGGTTTCCCGATTCCCTGCAGACCGAAGCTCCGCTCCTCGAAGGACGATCCGTGATCGTCAAGAAGGCGGAGGTCATCCCCTTCGAGTGTGTGGCGCGCGGATATCTTGCGGGGTCCGGCTGGGCGGAATACCGGAAAACGGGAGCCGTCTGCGGCGTTCGCCTTCCGCCCGGCCTGTCCGAGGCGGAGAGGCTGCCCGAGCCGATCTTCACCCCCGCAACGAAGAACCCGCGCGGCCACGACGAGAACGTGCCGTTGCCTCGAATGGTGAACGAGATCGGCGAAGAAGAGTCGGCCCTTCTCCGCGACCGAACGCTCTCACTCTACGAACGCGCGCGGGAGTACGCAGAGTCGAAAGGTCTCCTTCTCGCCGACACGAAGCTCGAGTTCGGCCGCTTCGACGGCCGCGTCATCTGGATCGACGAGGCGTTCACGCCGGACTCCTCGCGCTACTGGGATGCGCGTGCTTGGACGCCGGGGCGCACGCCGGTCTCCTTCGACAAACAGTTCGTGCGCGACTGGCTCGACTCGACCGGCTGGGATCACCGGCCGCCGGCGCCTCGTCTGCCGGAAGGGGTCGTCCGCACGACGCGCGAGAAATATCTCGAGGCGTATCGATCTCTCACCGAATCGCTGCCCGAACACCTCCCGGACTAAGACGGAAAACGGCACCCGGGACGCGGGACACGCGTAAGTCCCTTTTCTGTCCCATGTTCCGTGTCTCGGGTCCCCGCCCGCGGGACAGGCTTCGAGCTTGGCACGACCTTTGATGGCAAATCCCTGCTAGCCCGCTTCGTGGCTTCAGCAAGGAGGGAAACATGCCAAAGCCGTTGAGACTCATTCTCCTGGTTCTCGCTGTGGGCGCTTTCGCCTGCATCGCCGCGGCGCAGAACGCTGACTTGAACACCGCCGGACCCACGGCGAACACGCTCCAATTGAAACTCACGGAGCCCGCCGAAGGCGCGACGATCACCGGCACACAGGTGCGCGTCGGGCTCTCGTACAGCCAGGCCGCGTTCGGCAAGGGCCAGGGCACGAAGTTCGGCGAGGCGAACTTCCCACTGCCCATTTTTGAGATCTACCTGGACAACGATCTTCGGCAGACACTCAAGGGGACCGAAGCGAACATCGCCTTGCTCGAGAACGTCCCCCCGGGCGCGCACAAGATCGTGGTGATGGCCAAGAACATCTCGAACGAAGTAATCGACCGCAAGGAAGTCAACATCACGACGGTTCCGGCTGTCGTCGAGGCTGCGCCGGCGCCGCCGCCTCCGCCGCCCGCACCAGCACCGGTCGTCGAGGCGCCTGCGCCGCCGCCGCCACCGCCTGCTCCCGCCCCGATGGAGCGTGAGACGCTGCCCAAGACGGGCTCCGTCTATCCGACTCTGGCCGTCGCGGGCCTGGCGCTCGCCTCGATTGGCGTGTCGCTCGCCTGGAAGGTGCGGTAAGAACTTCCGCTCGCCCGGTCCCCGCTCGTCGCGGGGCCGGGCATTTCTTCGAGCGAAGAGAGACATCCGGTGCTTGCCGCTCTCGTTCGTCGCGTGTTCGCCGCTACCGGCTCCATGCTGGCGGCCGGCGTCCTTCTGACCGTTGCCGGCACCGTGGAAAGTCTGCGAACTTCGATTCCCATTTTGCAAGCCGAACCGCCCGCTCCTCGCCCGCTCGGTCGGATCTGCGCGGGGGATACGGTCGCTCGAATTGAGATCCCACGCCTCGGCTTGGAGGCGCCCGTGCGCGAAGGGGTCGACGAGGCGACACTCGCTCACGGACCGGCTCACATCCCCGGCACGGCGTTGCCGGGCGAAGACTCGGGCCGGAAGCACGCCGTGATTGCGATCGCGCGCGACTCGGGGGCCTCCTTCGCCGCTCGGCTGGTCCTCGGCGATCGTGTCGAGCTGAGGACGCCGTTCGGTCTGCGAGCCTACCGCGTCGTCGAGAGGCGGGTGTTGAAGGCCGAAGAGGTCCGCATCGAACCGACCGACGAGCCTGCGCTGACCTTGATCGCGCCCTACCCGCCCGACTGGATCGGTCCCGCTCCACTGCGGCTGGCCGTTCGCGCGGAGCCGGTCGCCGCAGAGCCCGACCTCGCGAGCTCGGCAACGAGATCGCTCACGCGCTCGACCGGGCAGAGCGTCACGCTCGCCGAAGCGGCGCTCTCCTGGGCATTGCGCGAGGGCAGGTAAACCCTCTCGAATCCGAGCGCCGCCGCTTCCCGGACGCGAGCCGGAGCCGCCGGCACGCGCCGGACCTCCCCGAGCAAACCGATCTCGCCAAAAAAGATCGCGGAGTCCGGCAGCGCGAAGCCCCGGACGGACGACAGGAGCGCCGCCACGATCGCCAGATCCGCGGCGGGCTCCTCGATCTCGAGCCCTCCCGCACACGAGACGAAGACCTCGCGCGAGGAAAGCGGAATTCCGGCCCGCTCGAGCACCGCGAGAAGGAGCGAAAGCCGGCCAGCATCCACACCGATCGCGACGCGCCGCGGCGAGCCGGCGATCGAGGGCCCGACGAGCGCCTGCACCTCGAGGAGGAGCGAGCGCGTCCCCTCGCGCGTCGCGGTGACAGCGCTTCCGGGGAGACCCGCGCGGCGTTCTGAGAGCAGGGCGGCGGATGCGTTCGGAATCTCCCGCAAGCCGCTGCCGGTCATCTCGTAGAGCGCGACCTCGTCGACCGGCCCGAAGCGGTTCTTCGTGGCCCGGAGAATACGGCGGGAAGAGGCCCGGTCGCCGTCGATGGCGACGACGGCGTCCACGAGGTGTTCGAGCGATTTCGGCCCAGCGAGGCTTCCGTCCTTGGTCACGTGTCCGACGAGGAGGACCGGAACGCCTCGTTCCTTTGCATAGCGAACGAGCGCCCCCGCGGACTCGCGGACCTGCGAGACGGTGCCCGCCGCGGAGGCGAGAGCCGCCTGCCGCACCGCCTGAATCGAGTCGACGACGAGGGCGGCGGGAGACCGCAGGGCCGCCTCCGCGACCACCCGATCCACGTCGTTCTCGGCGAGCACGAGCAGCCGTTCGTGTGCGACGCCGACCCGGTCGGCGCGGAGCCGCACCTGCTCGGCCGATTCCTCCCCTGCCGCATAGAGGACCGCGCGCGAACCCCCGGCCAGCCCACGGGCGGCCTGAAGGAGAAGCGTCGACTTTCCGATCCCGGGCTCTCCGCCGAAGAGAACGACGGAACCGGCGACGAGTCCGCCGCCGAGCACGCGGTCCAGGCCTCCGAGGCCGGTCTCGAGGCGCCTCTCCGATGCGGCCGAGACTTCGGAGAGCGGCAGGGCTCGGGCCGCGCCGACAGACGTGGCCGGCGACGGCGAGCGGACTTCCTCGACGTAAGTGTTCCACTCGCCGCACTCGGGGCACCGGCCGAGCCACTTCGAGGACGTGGCTGCGCAGGATTGACAGACGAACAAGGAGGTGGGCTTCATGGTCGTAAAACGTAAACCGTCAAACGCGAAACGAAGGGGGCCCCCCCCTTTAGGAATTGTCGCGGGTCCCCCGGCTCCGTTTTCGTTTCACGTTTAACGTCGTATCGGTATCGACCCCAAGAGGTACTTGATGTCCTCATCGCGCCACCGCAGGCCCGCACCGAAGAAGATCGAGTCCGCATCCCGCTTCCTGTTCAAAAAGTCGTCCCACCCACCCGTGACGAACACGGAAGGGGAGAAGTAATAGCGGCCCGAGAGCTTCGCGTGGGC
>DASXTN010000059.1:0-4070 GCA_036505435.1 Thermoanaerobaculia bacterium
GCCACCGGCGTGGTCGCCGCCCTCCACCCGGCGTTCCTCTGGAACTCGGCGGACGTGCAGAGCGAGCCTCTCTTCACCACGCTTCTCCTCGCGGCCGGCTTGTTGCTCGCCGCCGCGACGGACCGTCCCTCTTCGGGGCTCGCGGCTGGAGCCGGCGTCTTTCTCGCCCTCTCCGCATTGACCCGGGCGTCGGCACTCGCTCTGTCCCCCTTTCTCGCTGCGCCGCTCTTCGACCGGCGGCATCCGCTTCGCGCGCGGGCCCATCTCGCCGCGGCCGGTGTCTTCGGGTTCGCTCTGGCGCTCGCGCCCTGGACCGTCCGCAACGGCGTCGTCTTCGGCGAGCTCGTGCCGGTCAACGACGCTTCGGGCAACGCTTTCTATCAGGGGAACTCGGACTGGGCGATGCGCTTCTTCGAGATCGGTAGCCGCAGCGAATATCTCCGGTGGGTCGAGGAGCTCCACCGCGATATGGCGCGGCGGACCGAAGCCCTTCGCCGGAGGGGAAAGATTTTGCCCTCGGAACGCTCGCACGCCTTCATCGAGCGCGCGATCGAGGAGCGTCGAAAGGATCCGGCGGGCTGGGTGCGGCTCCTCGCGAGGAAAGCGTGGGAATGGCTGCGGCCGTACCCGACACCGTGGTTCTGGCCCCGGCCGGTGGTCGTCGCGACCGGCCTCTACTATCTCGTCCTGTACGCTTTTGCCGCGATCGGGCTCGTCCACGCGCCGCGCGGCGGCGTCCGAGCGTTCGCCCTGGGAATCCTCGCGGTCTCGTTCGCCGCTCACGTCGTGATTCTGGTCGTTTGGCGCTATCGCGTCCCGTATTGGGATCCGGTCCTGCTCCTCTACGGAGTGTTCGGAGCGGGCGGTACACTTCTCTCGCGATGGAGATTCTCGGCGTGATCCCGCAACCGGAGCGGGCGATTCCGGAAGCCCGGCGGGTCGATGCGCTGTGGCTGGGCCGCATCGGGTACGAGCGCGCGCTCGTCTTCCAGAGGGAGGCGGCGGTTCGCGTCGCCCGCGGCGGCCGGGAGACCCTTCTCATTCTGGAACACGAGCCGGTCTTCACGCTCGGACGCAATGCATCCGAGGCGGACGTCCTGTTCACGGCCGAAAAACGGCGGGAGCTCGGAATCGAACTCTTCGAGGCGGACCGGGGCGGTAAGGCCACGTATCACGGTCCCGGTCAGCTCGTGGGATATCCGATCCTGAACCTTCATCCCGACCGGCGCGACGTCCGGCGATACGTCCGCGACATCGAGGAGGTCCTTCTCCGGACGCTCGCCGACTTCGGCGTCTCTGCCGTCCGCTCGCCTCTCAAGGAGCGTCTCTCCTCTTTGTGGATCGGCAACGACAAGATCGCGGCGATCGGCGTCCATCTCTCGCGATGGATCACGACGCACGGCTTCGCGTTGAACGTCACGGAGGAGCCGCTCCCGTACTTTCGCGGCATCGTGCCGTGCGGGATTACCGACGGCGGAGTGACGTCCGTCGAGCGCGTCCTCCGCCGCCCGGTCGAAGTGCACGAAGTCGTCCCGAGATTTCTCCTCCATTTCGGCGAGGTTTTCGGTCGCGACATCGAGGTCGTCGGAACGTGAACGGGCTTCCGGTCCTGACGCCGGCGTCGCGGCTCGAGCGGCCGCCTTGGCTGAAGGTACGCGCGAACACGACGGGCGAGTACGAGGAAGTCCGCGCGATGATGCGTCGCCTCTCGCTCGTCACGGTCTGCGAGGAAGCGCGTTGCCCGAACATCCACGAGTGCTGGGCGAGAGAGCGCACGGCGACTTTCATGCTCATGGGAGACGTCTGCACGCGAACCTGCGGCTTCTGCGCGGTCACGCAGGGACGACCCGGCGCTCTCGATCCGGAGGAGCCGGACCGCGTCGCACGGGCGGTCGAGGAGCTCGGGCTTTCGCACGCGGTCGTCACGTCGGTCAACCGGGACGAGCTCCCCGACGGCGGCGCCGCGCACTTCGCCGAGACGATCCGTGCGATCCGCCGGCGCGTGCCCGGTTGCACGGTCGAGGTCCTGATCCCGGACTTCTGCGGGAATTGGGAAGCCCTCGACGTCGTTCTGCGCGAAGTGCCCGAGATCTTGAATCACAATCTCGAATCCGTCGGCCGCCTCTACCGGCGCGTCCGCCCCCAGGCGCGGTACGAGCGATCTCTCGAGCTCATCGCCCGGGCCGACGCGCGGCGTCGGGAAGACCAAACCGCGATGAAGACGAAATCCGGCGTGATGGTCGGGCTCGGAGAGACGATGGACGAGCTCATCGGCGCTCTCGCCGACCTGCGTGCCTCCGGTTGCGACATCGCGACGATCGGCCAGTATCTCCAGCCTCACGCGCATCGCCTCCCGGTCGAGCGCTACTACACCCCGGAAGAGTTCGAGATGCTCCGCCGGGAAGGAGAACGACTCGGATTCCTGCGGGTCGAATCGGGGCCGCTCGTTCGGTCCTCGTATCACGCCCGACGGGCGCTCGAAAGCATTCCTTCTTGAGACGTTCACCCCTGTTGCTCGCGGCTCTCCTCATCGCGGAATCGTCGCTCGCGGCGGCGCAGACGACCCCGGCGGAGGTCCAGAAGTATCAGGAGGCGGTCTATCCCGAGGATCTGCTCAAGGGACAGAAGCAGGGAAACGTCCTTCTCATGGGACGCATCGATCGGGAAGGACGGATCCAGGACTTGAGAATGGTCGCGGCGAGCTTTCAGGAGTTCGTCGCGCCGGCGATGGTCGCGGTGAAAGCATGGCGCTTCAAACCGGCGACCCGCGACGGCAAGCCCATCGACATCGCGGCGAACGTCGGGGTGCGGTTCCGGCTGAAGGTCGAAAAGCGGGGAGCGATTCCGCAGCCGATTCTCGGAGATCTTCCCGTGTTTCCAGCCGACACGATCGGGAAGAAGGCTGCGCCGGAAGGTTTTCCGGTCCGGCTCGGAATCGATCCGAAGCTGCGCGCCGAGGCGGTGCTCGACGTCGATCCGCGGCCCAAACCACGGACCATTCGGGTCCGCGTCGAAGCGGCATCGCCCCGGGGACGTCTTTACATCCTGTTCGACAGTCCGGTGGCGGTACCGGCAAATGCGGCCGACGTGAAAGTCCCGCTGGTCGCGTCCGTTGGTGCGGACTGGGACGAGGGGGTCTGGATCCTTCGGTTCCTCGCCGACGGCCAAGACGCGGGGGGAGGACAGTTCTGGGTCGCCCGCGACCCGTCGCGGTTCGATTTCGCCGCGGCTCTCCGCAAGTAAGCCTCACGGAGCCGCCGAGTCGCGGCTGCAAAATGAAAGCCTTCGTGCGGCGTTTCATCGCTCTGCCGCTCCTCCTCGGCGTGATCGGCTGCGCGACGAGATCAGCGCGACGACTCGAGAAACCGGATCCCTGTCCCCGGTTCGTCGCCGCGCGGCCGAAGTTTCCCCGGGTCCCCGAGTACCCTGCCCCGCTCCTTCGCGCGCGGATGAGCGGTGAGTCGAACCACGAGGTCATCGTGGACCGGCTCGGCAACGTTCGGGATGCACACATCCTGGGAACGACGTTCATGCTCTTCGCCCTTTCCGGCGAGGCGGCGCTCCGAAAGTCGACGTACTTCCCGGCGACTCTCGACGGACGAGCCGTCGGATCCCGATTCTGGGTGCGGATCCCGTTCGGGGTTCCGAAGGACCTCGAATCCTCTCCCGCGCGGAATCGCGTGAGCGCCTTCGTGCCGGGAAAAGAGCCGGCTCGGGCGCGGTGGCAGCTCGCAGGCGGGGTGCATCGCCTGACGGTCGCTGCGGACATCGCCTCGGTCCCGCCGAATGAGGTGTCGGTGGTCGCGATCGCACCGTCCGGCGCCAAGCGGGTGCTCGTGCGGCCCGGGACGGTCAGCTCGCGGCAGATCCGCGCATCGGTTCGGACCGGCGACTTCTTTTCGAAATCGGGCGAGTATCGCGTGAGCCTCCGTCACGGAGATCGCACGATCGGCGAAGGCGGGTTCACGATCGCAGACGATGAGAATTCGGCGATCGTCAACGCCTGCGGTACGCCGTGACCGTCGGTTTACCCGCTATGAGCGCGGGCGTGCGAGTCGGCACCGCCGGTT
>DASXTN010000060.1:0-9527 GCA_036505435.1 Thermoanaerobaculia bacterium
GAACCAGCGCGTGCTGGTCGAGGGTCACACGGACTCCGACGGCACCTCGGAGTACAACCTTAAGCTCTCGCGGCTGCGGGCGGATTCCGTGCGGTCGGTTCTCGTCGCGGGAGGGGTGTCGCCCGACCGGATCGAGTCGCAAGGCTACGGCGAGACGCGGCCGATCGCGACCAACGCGACCGCCGCCGGCAAGGCGCAGAACCGGCGCGTCGAGCTGGTCCTCGAGGGAAGCGCGGCGACGGCTCGATAAGCGGAAGCGCGCGAAGGCGCGATGCTTCCTCGTCTCGCGGAAGCGGTCGAGAGCCTGTTCGGCGGCGGACTCCGTCCCGCCGCGGCCTTCCTGCGCGCGATCGCGGAGGTTGTCCTGGTCGCCGCGGTCGTCCTGCTTCTCCTTCGGACGGCTCTCTCCTTCGCCGCGTTTCGCCATGGCTGGGAGACCGCGCTCGTCGTCCGCTGTCCGCGCTGTCGCCGGCTGGCTGCCGATCCGGAAGCCCGGACCTGCCCGGCCGGGCATCCGATCCGATTTCCTGCGGGGGCCGCCGAGCGTGAGAAAAGGCGCCGGCGGTTTCACCTCCTTCGGCGGACGGCCGGGGCCTACCGTTTCCTCCTCCCCCTGGCGATCGCTCTCGCGGCGGTTGCCGGCTTCCATGCCTGCGGCGTGACGCGCGTCGAAGGGCCTCTCGCGACGCTGGCCGCAGCCGCCGCCTATCTGTTCTTTTCCGCCGCCCTGGCGCTCGCCGCCTTCGCTCTTTCCCCGCGGCCGCGAGGCCCGACCGAGAGGCTGTTGCACGCCGCCACGGCAGGACTCTGCCTCGTCCCGGCGTTCGTTCTCGCACTCCTCGGCCGCGGCTTCGAGCCGCCGCGCTCACGGGCAATCGGGAGCCTCTGGAGTACGCCGACCGCGCTCTACGTTTCGCCGGGCGGCCGTGCCCGCCGCGTGGGGGACGCGGCGCCCGAGGTCGAGGCGCTCCTGGTCGAAGCGCGGGCGCCCGCGTTCGGGGTGGTCTGGCAGGGGCTCGAAGGTTTTCGAAAGAGTTCGCGGGTCGTGAAGTGGCGAGGGCGGGGCGGCTTTATCGCCCGCTTCTTGTCCCGCTGGGCGGCTCCCCTGTCGCGACGCGGCGTCTTCCTGGCGCGCTCGACCCGGATCGTTCCGCTCCCTCCGAACGTTCGGGTCTGGATCGTCTCGGCGCCGGGAACGATTCGATTCGCGACGGACGGTAACTTCGACCTTAACCCGCCGGCGCCCCGGTCCGCGCCTCTTCCGCGAACCGGATGAACGCGAGAATAAGCGCGATCACGATCGGACCGAGGAAGAGGCCGATCGGGCCGAATGCCGCGACGCCCCCGACAGCGCCGATGAAGACGGGAAGAGTCGAGATCTGAGCTCGACCCGAGATGAAGATCGGCCGGAGGAAGTTGTCGGCGAGGCCGACGACGCCGACCGCCCACACGATCATGAAGATCGCCCAGCCCCACTGGCCGGTGACGGCAAGGACAACCGTCGCGGGGACCATCACGATACCGGTCCCGACCGCGGGTATCAGCGAGAACACCGCTCCGAGCACCCCGAAGACGACCGGGGATGGCAGCGGCGAGATCCAGAAGGCGATTCCGATCAAGACACCTTGAACGGCGGCGGTCATGACATTGCCGTAGACCACCGCCCGTGTGACATCCGCGATGTGCTCCTGGAGACGGCGCTTGCGCTTCTCGTCGAGGGGGACGAGTGCCATCCCGCGGGTGACCATCTCTTCGCCGTCCCGGAAGAAGAAATAAAGCACGAAAAGCATCAACGCGAGGCCGACGACCGCGCCGAGCGCGCCCAGAAAGAGGAACTTGCTGTTGATGAGCGCGAACTCGAGCGCGGTCCGGAGGCCGTCGACGATCCATTTCTGTACCTGGTCCACGGTTACCGGCGTGTTGTCCGCGAGCCAGTGGACGAGGCGATCCACGACGGGAAGGCGAACGACGTCGCTCGGGCGCGCGATCCGGTAGCGCTGTGCGAGGATCGTCAACCGCTCGATCAGGTCGGATGCCTGGCCGGCGAAGGCGATCGCGACGAGCGCGGCCGGCAAGATGATCGCGAGCGTCACGAGAATCGTCATCAGAAGTGCCGCTCTCCCGCGGCGCCTCGGCGCCCCGAGCCTCCGGCGAAATCGGACGTTCAGCGGATGGAGGAGAAAGGCAAGGAGAAGCGCCCAGAGGATCGGTCCGACGAATGGCTTCAGGATCGAGTACAGCGCCAGGGCGAGCAGCGCCGCGACGACGAGGCCGAAGATTCGTGGATAGAAACGATCGTCGCTGGACAGCGTTCTCCCCCTGCCGCGAGAATACCGCTGCTAACATCCAAGAGGATGGCCGCGCGGTCCGATCGTGTGGAGGCCGCCCGGATCTTTCGTGAAGAGGCGGGTCGGCAGGGATTCTCGCGGGTGGGGATCGCCCGCGCTGAAGAACCGCCGCGCTTCGACCGCTTCCGCGATTGGATCGGAGCCGGCCGACACGCCGCAATGGCCTATCTCGAGCGCACCCTCGCAGTGCGTGCCTCGCCCGAGGAGCTCCTCGCCGGTGCACGGTCGATCGTCTGCCTCGCCGCCCCGCACCGCTCCGAACCGCTCACGGCCGCGGATGGGTCGACGGTCGCCCGCTACGCGGCCGGATCGGATTATCACGGGACGCTGCGCGAGCGGGCAACCCGCGTTGCGCGCGCCGCGGAGCAGCGGATCGGGGGAAACGTGCGATGGCGCGTCTGTGTGGACTCGACACCACTCGCCGAGCGCTCGTTCGCCGCGGCGGCCGGTCTCGGCTGGATCGGAAAGAACGGATGCTTGATCGACCGCGAGCTCGGCTCGTACGTTCTGCTCGCGGAGATCGTGACGGACGCCGACCTGCCCGCCGACGAGCCGGTCGCGGAGCTGTGCGGGTCCTGCGTGCGTTGTCTCGAGAGCTGTCCGACGGACGCTTTCGTGTCGCCGGGGCTTCTCGACGCGAATCGCTGCCTGGCCTACTGGACGATCGAGCACCGCGGGCCGATCCCCGACGACGTGAAGGAGAAGGTTGCCGAACACGTCTTCGGATGCGACGTCTGTCAGGAAGTGTGTCCGTGGAATGAACCGATCAGACCGCGGCTCGGCCAATTCCCTCACCCCCGTCCCCTCTCCCGCGAGTGGGAGAGGGGAGGAAGCACGGCTCTTCCGAGCCGTGCAGAGTGGATCGCGATGGGACCCGGCGAGTGGCGGCGGCGGTTCGGCGCGACGGCACTGAATCGCGCCGGCCGGCGTGGGATCCAGCGAAATGCCGCCGTTTCAGCAGGCGCGACGATGGATCGATCAACCCTTCCATCCCTGGAGCGTTCCGCGCGCACGAATGACCGCGGTCTCGCCGACGCCGCGCGCTGGGCCGCCGGCCGGCTCACCGACAGAATCGAAAGGACGACATGAACGCCAAGAGCTTCTTGTTTCTGATCCTCCTCGCGCTCTCGCTCGGCCTCTCCGCGTTCTTCGCGGGATCGGAGACCGCCCTGGTCTCGCTCTCGCGGGTCGACCTCCAGAGGCTGCGGGAGAAGGGAGACCGGCGCGGAGCGATCCTGCGGAATCTGAAGGCGCACACGTCGCGCCTGCTCGCGACCATTCTGATCGGCCAGAACCTCTTCATCACGACCGCCTCAGCTCTCGCCACGCTCCTCGCGACGGCGTGGTTGGGCGAGACCTACGGCGCAGCAGTAGCGATCATTTTTTCCACCATCGTCCTCTTCGTCTTCGCTGAGATGACGCCGAAGGCGATCGCGGCGGCATCGCCGGTCGCGGTCTCGCGCGTGGTCGCCGTGCCAATGGCGTGGACGATGCGGATCCTCTCGCCGATCGTGAGAGTGCTCGGATCGGTTTCGACCGGAATGCTGCGCCTCTTCGGGATTCCCGAAAAGATGCCGTCCTTGACGGAAGAAGAAATGAAGAGCTTTTTCAACCTCGGCGCCGAGGAGGGCGTCATCCACGGCGAGGAGCGAAAGCTTCTCCACAAAGTGCTCGAGTTCGGCGACAAGACCGTGCGCGACATCATGGTCCCGCGTACGAAAGTCGTCGCCCTCCCGGAGACCGCCGGCTTCGAAGACGTCAGCCTCGTCCTGCGGGAGCACAAGTTCTCGCGCCTCCCTGTTTACCGAGGCTCGCTCGACAACATCGTCGGGATTTTGAACGCCAAGGACCTCTTCGACCTGACGGACCAGGCGGAGCGCAACTTCTCACTGGACCGCTACCTCGATCCTCCCTTCATCGTCCCGGAGTTCAAACGGGCCGAAGATCTCTTCCGGGAGATGCGCCGGCGCCGGACGCACATGGCCATCGTGGTCGATGAGCACGGCGGTACGGCGGGGATCGCGACGATCGAAAACGCGCTCGAGGAGCTGCTCGGCCCCATCCAGGACGAGTACGACGAGGAGGAAACGCCCGGGTTCGTTGCGGCAGGCGATCGGACGTACCTTCTGGAGGGAAGCTACCGGTTGGACGACATCGAAGAGCAATTCGGGCTTTCCCTGCCGCGCGACGAAGCCGAGACGATCGCGGGCCACCTCATGCTGCGGTTCGGACGGATTCCTCGAAAGGGTGAGCGCTGGAAGGGCCGTCGCGCCGACTTCATCGTCGAGGACGCGACGCCGACGGCGATCCGCAGGGTCCGCATGATCCTTTCACGCGAGGCCGCTCCACCACCTGCCGGATAAGCGTTCGGGCGATGGCGACCGTTACTCTAATTCGCGGCGATGGCATCGGACCGGAGGTCTCGGATGCCGTCGTCTCCCTCCTCGAGGCCGCGGGGGCGCCGCTCGACTTCGAGGAGGTGGTCGTCGGCCTTCGCGCCGAAGAGACCGAAGGCGACCCCCTTCCCCCGCGGGTCGTCGAGTCGATCCGGCGCAACCGCGTCGCTCTCAAGGGTCCGGTCGCTACCCCAATCGGCAAAGGGTTCGCGTCGGTCAACGTTCGCCTGCGAAAGACGCTCGACCTGTATGCGAACCTCCGGCCGGTCAAGACGGTGCCGGGGGTTCCCGTGCGCTTTCCGAAAGTCGACCTGATCGTGATCCGCGAGAACACCGAGGATCTCTACAGCGGTCTCGAGCACACGGTCGTCCCCGGCGTCGTCGAGTCTCTGAAGATCATCACGGAAGTGGCGTCGACGCGGATCGCCCGCTTTGCGTTCGAACATGCGCGCCGTCACGGCAGACGCCGGGTCACCGCCATCCACAAAGCGAACATCATGAAGCTCTCCGACGGTCTCTTCCTCGACTGCTTCCGGCGCGTTGCCGCGGAATATCCCGACGTCGCCGCGGACGATCAGATCGTGGACGCGGCCTGCATGCGCCTCGTGATGAAGCCGGAGGCATTCGATGTCCTTCTCCTCGAAAACTTGTACGGTGACATCGTGTCGGACCTCGCCGCCGGGCTCGTCGGCGGGCTGGGCCTGGTGCCCGGAGCGAACCTCGGCCGGGAGGCGGCGATCTTCGAGGCGGTGCACGGAACCGCCCCCGACATCGCCGGCACGGGAAAGGCAAATCCGACCGCACTCCTGATGAGCGCGCTCCTTATGCTCCGACATCTCGAGCTCGACGGTCATGCCGATCGTCTGGAAGGCGCCCTCTTCGCGACATTTGCCGCCGGAATTCGTACTCCCGACGTCGGCGGCAGTGCGTCGACGTCGGAATTCGCGAAGGAGGTGGCGAAGCGGCTGAACGGAGGCTGAGAACTTCTAGTACAACTCGACCTTTGGAATCATGAGCACGCGCACTCCGACGTTACCGAGCACTCGCGCCTGGCAGCCGAGCCGTCGGCACTCTCCCAGCTCGTAGGCGAGCTCCTGCGGGTTGATCGGTGTCAGATTCTCCGGACCCACCACGATCTCGACGCGGCAGGTCGAACAGATTCCGTTGCCTCCGCAGACGTGGCTGATGTTCACTCCGAAATCGAGCGCCGCCTGGAGGAGCGTCGATCCTGGCTCGACGACCGCGGCTTTCCCCTCGTTGACGAACACCACCGTGGGCATCAGAATCTCGGGGCTTTCCTGACCGACGAGATTAGCACGTCGCACGGAGCGCACCTGCGCTTCCCTGTCTCACCCGACGAGGAGCTTTGGCCGGCGCGCACTTTCGTTCCCGAGCAGCTCTTCGGACGCCACGCGCCGCTCGAGATCGAGCTCGGTACGGGCAAGGCGCGGTTTCTGATCGAAGCGGCGCGCGCCGAGGTGACGCACGACTTTCTGGGCATCGAGCGCTCGCTCTCCTACTATCGGTTCTCGCGGAGGCGAATCGCGCGATCCGGCCTGGCCAACGCCCGAGTCGTTCGCGCCGACGCGCGTCTCTTCGTCACCGGCTCCCTCGCGCCGGAGTCGGTCCGCGCATTCCACGCCTACTTTCCCGACCCCTGGCCGAAGAAAAGGCAAAAAAAACGGCGCCTCTTGGACGGCGTCTTTCTCGAGACCCTCGCGCGACGCCTCGAGCCGGGCGGCTTCCTGCGGATCGCGACCGACCATCTCGCCTACGCCCACGAGATCGCATCGGTCCTGCAGACGGTGCCGATGCTCGAGGAGGTCGACTGGAATGCGCTTCCGACGCCGCCGCCGACGCACTACGAGATCAAGTACGGCGCCGAGGGGCGAGCGATCCGGAGGTTCCTGCTTCGGAGGGCGCGAAATGGGAAACGGGAAACGAAAGAGTAGGTTCAGGGCTCCGGCGGCGGCAGTGGCCCGGAGATCGAAACGATCCGGGTCAGGAAGAGCGCGAAGTAATGGATGCCCGAGACGAGAGCGATTGCGACGACCGCCCACAGCGCGATCTTGCCCGGCAGAAGAAAGACGTCTCGCCACGCTGGGCGATCGGCGAGGATCAAGAGCGAGGCAGCCACGATCTGGCTGAACATCTTCGCCTTTCCCCATGCCGAGGCGGAGATCAGGATCCCCTGACCCGAAGCGATCGCGCGCAGGCCGGAGACGGCGAACTCCCGTCCCAGAATCACCACGACCATCCACGCCGGCGCCAGACCGAGCTCGACGAGCGAAACGAACGCGGCGGAGATCAGGAGCTTGTCGGCGATCGGGTCGAGCAACGTTCCGAGCGTCGTGATCTCGCCACGACGCCGCGCAAACCAGCCGTCGAAGAAGTCGGTAGCCGTGGCGGTCCAGAAGATCAAGAGCCCGACGGTCTCTCGTCCCTCGAATTTCGTCAGCAGAACGACGAGAAGAAAAGGGACGAGAAATATGCGCAACAGGGTCAGCGCGTTCGGGAGGTTGATCTTCAATCCTTCGACCTGTCCGTTCGATTTCGATGCGGTATCTTCGGCGAGAATCGACGATGCCACAGACGACTAAGGTAACACTGGCGCCCAGCGAGCGCCGACCTCCTCTTCCTTGAGCATCCCATTCGGTACGGACGGCTGGCGCGGCGTCATCGCCGACGATTGCACGTTCGAGGCGCTGCGCCGTGTGGCGGCCGCGACGGCTCGCGTGTACAGGGCGGGAACGGGTCCGGGAGATCGAGGCCGGATCGTCGTCGGCCACGACACCCGGTTCTTCTCTCCGGAGTTCGCGCGAGCCGCCGCGGACGTCCTCTCTCGCGCCGGAATCGAAGTTCTGTTGACGGACCGGCCGATCCCGACGCCCGCGGTCTCCTTCCACGTCCGGCGGCTCCGCCTGGCCGGGGGCGTCGCGATCACGGCGAGCCACAACCCGGCGGCGTACAACGGGTTTAAGGTCAAAGCGCACTTCGGGGGGAGCGCTCCTCCCGAGCTTTACGCCGAGATCTCTCGCAACGACGAGGGCCCTCCGCCGGAGACCACGCGGGCGGGCCGGATCGAAACGGTGGACCTTCTCAGCCCCTATCGAGAAGGGCTTTCGTCCCTCCTCGACCTCGGCGCGATCCGCGCCGCCGGCCTCTCCGTGCTCGCCGACTCGATGCACGGCGCCGCAGGAACTCTGGTCGCCGACATCGCGGGCGGCGGCTCCACGCGAGTCATCGCCTTCCGAGCCGAGCGCGACACGCTCTTCGGCGGCGTTCCTCCCGAGCCGATCGCCCCGAATCTCGACGCCGCGTCGCACGAGCTCGTTTCGGGTGGTCTGGATCTCGCGGTCGCGTTCGATGGAGACGCGGACCGGCTCGGCGTCCTCGATCGTCGGGGCGGCTTCGTCTCGCCGCATCGCGTTCTCGCGCTTCTCCTCCTGCACGCCTTCCGGAGGAGAGGACTCTCCGGCGGCATTGCGCGCACCTTCTCGACGTCTTCGATCATCGATCGGATCGCGGCGAAGCTCGGGGTTCCCCTCTACGAGACGCCGATCGGGTTCAAGCACGTGGCCGAGCTGATGAACAGCAGTCAGGTCGTTGCCGGAGGCGAAGAAAGCGGCGGTTACGCGTTCGCGTTCCACCTACCAGAGCGGGACGGGACGTTCAACGCCCTCCTCCTGCTCGAAAGCCTCGCGCAATCCGGCCGGGATCTGGATGGGGCCCTCGCCGACCTCGAGGCCGAGTTCGGCTCGTTCGCCTACGGACGGAAGGACGTCAACTTGCCGATACCGGTTGTCTCGGCCTACCTCGACGAAGTGAAGCGCGAGACGCCCCGCGAGCTCGGCGGCGTTCGCGTCACCGGGGTCGTCGAGAAAGACGGGGTCAAGTACCTCTTCGGCGACGCGGGCTGGCTACTCCACCGTCTCTCGGGCACCGAGCCGATGGTGAGGCTCTATTGCGAGCACCGCGACCAGGCGACGGTCGAGCGCATCCTCCACGACGCGGAGAGCCGGCTGCGTGAATTCGCGGAGAGATTCCGGAGCTGAGGAAACTATCGATCAGACGAGCTGCTGCGGGCTGGCCATGGGATGCTGCGCCGCGGCCTCTTACTCTCTTCCGGACGCCGTCGAGGCGTCCGCGACAGCGACCTCGAGCCGCGCGCGACAGCTGTCTCCGCGACAGGGGTTACCTCGGCTAGCTTACCCGTCGCATGCCCGCAATGGACGGCCGGGCGGTCGTCAAGACCGGGCGGTTCTCACGATCACGCTCGACCCGCACGGGCTTGCCGACAAAGGAATCGGCGCCGAGCTTGCCGAAACCGCCGCCTAAGGAGCCACCCTTTCCGCGCATGTATGGCATCCCGTAGTACGCCGTCAGCGCCTTGCGGACGTAGTCTCGTGTCTCGTCGTAAGGAGGAATCCCGCCGTAGCGGGCGACCGCCGCCTCCCCCGCGTTGTAAGCCGCGAGAGATTTCTCGAGGTTTCCATCGAAGAGATCGAGCAGGTGGGATAGGTACTTCGTTCCGCCGGTGATGTTCTCCGTCGGGTCGTGCGCGTCCTTGACGCCGTGTCGGCTCGCGGTCGCCGGCATGAGCTGCATGAGCCCGCGGGCTCCCTTACGCGAGACCGCCGAGGCGTTGAACCCGGACTCGACGAGCACGACCGATTTGACCAGGCGGGGATCGAGCGAATGGTCGTTTGCGGCGCGGGCGATGAGCGGGTCGTACGGGGAAGGCCGCGAAATACGGGCCGCGAGCCACTGATCGTTCGAACCT
>DASXTN010000061.1:0-4619 GCA_036505435.1 Thermoanaerobaculia bacterium
CAAAGAAAAGGACCGGGTCGACGTCATCGGAGTCTCCAAGGGGAAGGGCTTCGCGGGCGTCGTGCGGCGGCACCACTTCCGCGGAGGGGGAGCGACCCACGGCTCGATGTTTCACCGAGCGCCCGGCTCGATTGGCGCATCCGCGTTTCCGTCGCGCGTCATGCCCGGGACCCGTTCATCGGGCCGGCTCGGCGGACGGCAGGCAACCGCGAAGAACCTGGTCGTCGAACGCGTGGACGCCGAGAAGAACCTTCTCTACCTGCGCGGCGCGGTCCCGGGCGCGCGGCGCGCGCTCGTAAAAATCGTGCGCTCGACGTTCGCGAAGTCGGAGTGACGGACATGGCCAAACTGCCCGTCGTCAATTGGAAAAAGGAACCCGTTGGGGAGGTCGAGCTTCCCGCTGCGGTGTTCGAATACCCCTTTCGCCGTCACCTCGTGTGGGAGGCGGTCAAGGCGTACCTCGCCGGGTTGCGGCGCGGGACGCACAAGACCAAGACCCGTTCGGAGGTGTCCGGCAGCGGTCGCAAGCCGTTCCGCCAGAAGGGGACGGGCCGCGCCCGTCAGGGAGGCAGCCGGCCGCCGATCCACCGCCACGGCGGGACGGCCCACGGACCGACGCCGCGCTCCTACGAGCAGAAGCTCTCGGCCGGCGAGAAGAAGAATGCGCTCAAGGCCGCGCTCTCGCGCCGGGTCAGAGAGGAGCGTCTCGTGATCGTCGAGGGGCTCGATCTCGAGAGCCACCGGACGAAGGACCTGAAAGCGGCCGTCGAGCGCCTCGGCATCTCGGGAAAGGCCCTCTTTGTCGACTCCCGCGGCAACGAGAACTTCGCGCGCGCGTCGGCAAACGTCGCGGAGTGGAAGCTCGTGGACCCGCTGGCCGTCAACGTCTACGACGTCATGAACCACGCGACCGTCGTCGTCTCGAAGGACGCGCTGTCGCGGGTCGTCGAGACCCTCGGAGGCGAGTGATGGACCCGCAGAGAGTCATCCGGCGTCCCCTGATCACCGAAAAGGCAACGCGCCTGAAGGATGCTTCGAACACCGTTTGCTTCGAGGTCGACCGAGACGCCAACAAGATCGAGATCGCCCGAGCGGTCGAGAAGCTCTTCGACGTGAAGGTCGCGCGGGTGCGGGTCGCCAACCGCGAAGGGAAGTGGAAACGGATGGGCCGCTTCCTCGGCCAGCGGAAGGCATGGAAAAAGGCGTACGTCCGCCTCGCGCCGGGCGAAAAGCCGATCGAGTTCTTCGAAGGGGTGTAGGCATGCCGTTGAAGAAGTTCAGCCCGACCTCGGCGGGGCGACGTTTCCAGACCTCGCTCACGTTCGAGGAGATCTCCTCCACGCGTCCCGAAAAGTCGCTGACCGTCGGGCTCCGCGCCACCGGCGGGCGAAACAGCCAGGGTCGCATCACCTCCCGCTTCATGGGAGGTGGTCACAAGCGGCTCTACCGGATCATCGATTTCCGCCGGGACAAGATGGGCGTGCCGGCCCGGGTCGCCTCGATCGAGTACGACCCGAACCGGACCGCGCGGATCGCCCTCCTGCACTACGCCGACGGCGAGAAGCGCTACATCCTGGCGCCGAACGGCCTCGAAGTCGGCGCGCAGGTGCTCTCCGGTCCGACGGCGGACATTTTGCCGGGCAACGCGCTGCCGCTGCGCGGCATCCCACTCGGCACGACGATTCACAACATCGAGCTGAAGCGCGGTCGCGGAGGTCAGCTCGTGCGGTCTGCCGGGGCGTCCGCGCAGCTCATGGCGAAGGAGGGGGGCTACGCGCAGGTTCGCCTCCCCTCGGGCGAGGTGCGCGAGATCCACATCGAGTGCTACGCGACGATCGGGCAGGTCGGGAACCTCGAGCACGAGAACGTCTCGGTCGGGAAGGCCGGCCGCAGCCGGTGGGCCGGCCGGCGTCCGCACGTTCGGGGCGTGGCGATGAATCCGGTCGACCATCCGATGGGTGGCGGCGAAGGAAAGACGTCCGGTGGCCGTCATCCCGCTTCGCCCTGGGGCTGGAAGACGAAGGGGACGAAGACGCGGAACAACAAACGGACGGATGCGTTCATCATCCGCCGCCGCAAGGCGAAGGCATAACGAAATGGCGCGATCGATCAAAAAGGGGCCGTTCGTCGACGACCACCTCGCGAAGAAGGTGGCGGATCTGAACTCGACCCGTGAGCGAAAAGTAATCAAGACCTGGTCGCGTCGTTCGACCATCGTCCCGGACATGGTCGGACACACGATCGCAGTGCACAACGGCCGCAAGTTCATTCCGGTCTACATCGCGGAAAACATGGTCGGCCACAAGTTGGGCGAGTTCGCTTCGACGCGGATCTTCAAAGGGCACGGCGGCAAGAAGGCCGAAGTCGGCGCGAAGCTGGGTGGGCCGCCGACCGCTCCGGGGGCTCCCACGACGCCGGGCGCGCCGACTCCGGTCGCGGCTCCCGCGAAAGGGGCGGGGGGGCCGCCGGCATGAAGGCGCGGGCGACGCTCCGCTACCGCAAGGGCTCGGCCCAGAAGGCTCGCCTCGTCGCGGACCTCGTCCGCGGCAAGTCGGTCAACGACGCGCTCGCGATCTTGCGCCACACCCCGAAGGTGGCGGCGCGGGACGTCGAGAAGACGCTTCGCTCCGCCGTCGCCAACGCGGAACAGAGAGAGGCGCATCTGGACGTCGACGACCTCGTGGTCAAGCGGATCTTCGTGGACAAGGGGCCGCAGGACAAGCGCGTGCGTCCTGCTCCCATGGGGCGGGCGTTTCGAGTCCTGCATCGCAAGAGTCACCTGACGATCGAAGTGTCGGACGACAAGTAGGAGAACAGGGGTATCAATGGGACAGAAAGTCCACCCGTATGGCTTCCGCCTCGGCTTCAACCGGACGTGGCACTCGCGCTGGTTCGCGACCAAGGAGTACCAGAGCTATCTCCACGACGACCTGAGGCTCCGCAAGGAGCTGAAGGCGCGTCTCTCGCACGCGGGGGTTTCGGAGATCGACATCGAGCGTTTCGCGAACAAGCTGAAGGTCAACATCCAGACGTCGCGCCCCGGAATCATCATCGGCAAGCGCGGCGCGGAAGTCGACAAGCTGCGCGACGAGCTGCAGAAGCGAACGAAAGGCGAAGTGCACATCAACATCATCGAGATTCAGCGGCCGGAAACCGACGCGCAGCTCGTCGCCGAGTCGATCGCGCTCCAGCTCGAACGCCGGGTCGCGTTCCGGCGCGCGATGAAGAAGGGGATCGAGTCCGCTTTCCGCTTCGGCGCGCAGGGGATCAAGATCCGCTGCGCCGGCCGGTTGAACGGGGCGGAGATCGCCCGCGCGGAGTGGTATCAGGAAGGGCGGCTCCCGCTCCACACGTTGAAGGCGGACATCGACTACGGTTTCGCCGAGGCGAACACGACTTACGGGAAGATCGGCGTCAAGGTCTGGATCTACCGGGGCGAGCAACACAAAGCGAAGAACCGCCGGAAGACGGCCTGATCCGGAAAACGGGAAACGGTAAACGGGAAACGAGTAAGCCATGTTGATGCCGTCGAAGGTGAAATACCGCAAGCAACAGCGGGGCCGGATGCGCGGAAAAGCGTACCGCGGCGGCACGCTCGCGTTCGGCGACTCCGGCCTCCAGGTCTTAGAGCCCGGCTGGATCACTGCCCGGCAAATCGAGGCCGGCCGCATCGCCATGACGCGCGCGGTCAAGCGCGGCGGCAAGATCTGGGTCCGGATCTTTCCCGATAAGCCGTACACCAAGAAGCCCGCCGAGACCCGGATGGGCAAGGGGAAGGGTCCGCCGGAGGGTTGGGTCGCGGTGGTGAAGCCCGGGCGGGTCCTCTACGAGATGGAAGGAGTCGACCTCGCGACCGCGAAAGAAGCGCTCGGGCTCGCGGCCGACAAGATCGGCTTGAAAACGCGATTCATCACTCGGGAGTCGGAGATGGAGCTTCGATGAAAAAGAAGGAGAGAGAGACGCTCGCCCAACAGGGGGAGACGGATCTCGCCGAAAAGGAAAAGCAGCTTCGGGAGGCCTCCTGGAAGCTTCGGCTCCAGAAGGCGACGGGACAGCTCGACAACCCGATGCGTCTGAAGGTGCTGCGGCGCGACGTCGCGCGGGTGAAGACCTATCGCCGGGCGCTCGTGCTGCGAGCAGAGGCAGAGAAACAGTGATGGAAGGCACGCCAAAGCGCGCGGCTTCCCGACGGCGCGCGACGAAGATTGGGCGAGTGGTCTCCGGCGCGATGAATAAGTCGATCGTCGTCGAGGTCGAGCGGCACGTCGAGCACGGCCGCTACAAGCGGACCGTGAAGCGAACGAGCCGGTTCATGGCGCACGACGAGTCGAATACGGCGAAGACGGGCGATCGGGTCCGGATCGAGGAGACGCGCCCGCTCTCGAAGAGAAAGCGGTGGATTCTGAGAGAAGTTCTCGCCCGGGCAGAGGCGTAGCGATGATTACAGTTCGTCGCGGCTCCGGGGGTATTCGATGATTCAGATGGGCACGATCCTCGAGGTCGCGGACAACTCCGGCGCGCGCAAGATCGCTTGCATCCGCATGAGGGGCGGGTCCGCCGGTCGTTATGCCGGGCTGGGCGACGTGATCACGGCATCGGTCAAGGAAGCCGCTCCCGAC